>JBAXNX010000046.1:0-8827 GCA_037133575.1 Chloroflexota bacterium | reverse complement strand
GAGGAGACCACCGAGGCGACTGACGCCACGGAGGAGACGGCTTCGGAAGTGACCGAGTCGTCGGAGAGCGAGGCCGAGGCGTGAAGCTCGATGTAATGAACGCCGCCGGTTCGGCGGTCTCGCCAATCGACGTAGACGACGCAGTGTTTGGCATTGAGCCGAACACCGCGGTCGTGCACCAGGCGCTCGTCGCGCAGCTCGCCGCACGGCGTGCTGGCTCGGCGAACACCAAGACCCGTGGTGAGGTCCGTGGCTCGACGCACAAGACGCGTCGCCAGAAGGGCCTCGGCACCTCGCGACAGGGTGGCATCCGCTCGCCGCTGCACAAGGGTGGTGGTGTGGTCTTCGGGCCGAAGCCGCACTCCTTCGTGCAGAAGCTGCCGAAGCAGATGCGCCGTCTCGCGATCCGTTCCGTGCTGTCCTCGCGACAGGCGGAGCAGCGGCTGCTCGTCATCGACAACCTCGGTGTGACCGAGCCGTCGACGAAGGCGGTCGTGGGACTGCTGAAGAGTCTCGGTGTGGAGCGCTCTGCGCTGATCGTGACTGGCGCGCCCGACCGCATGGCGCACCTGTCCGCGCGCAACGTCGACGGCGCTCGTGTGCTGCCGGCGGACACGCTGAACGTCGGCGACATGCTCTCGCATCACACCGTGGTGCTGACCGTGGATGCTGTGCGCCGCATCGAGGCGCTCTGGGGTGGCGAGCGCGCAACCAAGCGTCTCTCGCCCGTGCCGGTGGAGGCCTAAGCAATGCCCAAGGCAATTCACCCGTACGAGGTGCTCCGGCGCCCGTTGGTCACAGAGAAGAGCACGATGCTCGCACCTGCCGGCAAGTACGTGTTCGAAGTCGCGATCGGGGCCAACAAGCCCATGATCGCGGAAGCGGTCGAGAAGGCGTTCAACGTCCACGTCGTGGAAGTGAACACCATGAACGTCCGCGGCAAAGTGAAGCGCATGGGCCACTCCAAGGGGACGCAAGCCGCCTGGAAGAAGGCCATCGTCACGCTGCAAGCGGGCGAGCAGATCCAGGTCTTCGAAGGGGTCTAGGGATGCCAGTTCGTTCGTTCCGACCGACCTCGCCTGGACGCCGTGGTGCAACCGGCTTCTCGTTCGAGGAGATCACGAAGAGCACGCCTGAGAAGCGCCTGCTCGCGTCGAAGAAGCAGCGCGCCGGCCGTTCCACGGGTGGCACGATCACCGTGCGCCACCGTGGTGGTGGTGCGAAGCGTAAGATCCGCATCATCGACTTCCGTCGCGACAAGCCGGGCGTGCCCGGCAAGATCGCGGCGATCGAGTACGACCCCGGGCGGAGCGCCCGAATCGCACTCGTCCACTACGCGGACGGCGACAAGCGCTACATCGTGGCGCCGAACGGCACGACGGTCGGTCAGAGCATCATCTCCGGCCCAACCGCCGCGATCGCTCTCGGCAACACGCTGCCGCTGTCGGCGCTGCCGCCCGGCACCACCGTGCACAACGTCGAGATGCAGCCCGGCAAGGGCGCACAGATGGCACGCGCTGCTGGCGCGGGTGTGCAGCTGATGGCAAAGGACAACGGCCGCGCGCTGCTGCGTCTCCCCTCGGGTGAGATGCGCTACGTGGCCGAGGAGTGCCTCGCGACCGTCGGCTCTGTCGGTAACGCGGAGCACGCACTGCTCAAGCTCGGCAAGGCGGGGCGCACGCGTCACCGCGGCCGTCGCCCGCAGGTGCGTGGTTCTGTGATGAACCCTGTTGACCACCCGCACGGCGGTGGTGAGGGCAAGGCATCCATCGGTATGCCAGGCCCGAAGACCCCGTGGGGTAAGCCGGCACTCGGCTACCGCACTCGTAACAACAAGCGCACGGACAACATGATCCAGCGCCGCCGTAGCAAGGGACGGAGGTAGGCCATGTCTCGTTCTACGAAGAAGGGCCCCTTCATCGAGCCCTCGCTTATGGCGAAGGTGGAGGCCGTGCAGCGGTCTGGCACCAAGACCGCGATCCGCACCTGGTCGCGCGCCTCGACGATCATGCCGGAGTTCATCGGCCTGACCATCGCGGTGCATGACGGTCGTCGCCACGTGCCGGTGTTCTGCACCGAGAACATGGTCGGCCACAAGCTCGGCGAGTTCGCCTTCACCCGGACCTTCCGCGGTCACCGCGGCAAGTCCGAGACGACGTCGAGGTCGCGCTAATGGAAGTACGAGCTCTGGCCTCGAACCAGCCGATCTCGGCGCGTAAGGTGCGTCTGATCCTCGCGCAGATCCGTGGGCTACCAGTAGCCAACGCGGTCACGCTGCTCGAGTACCTCCCGCAGCCGTCGGCCAAGATCGTGCTGAAGGCAGTGAAGTCTGCCTCGGCCAACGCGGAGAACAACTACAACATGAACCCGGACGCGCTGCACGTGAAAAGTGCGATCGCGAACGAGGCTCCGACGCTCAAGCGCTTCCGCGCACGTTCGCGCGGTCGTGCAGCATCGATCCTGAAGCGCTCTGCGCACATCGAGATCGTGGTCGAAGGAAACGAGGGCTTCTAATGGGACGCAAGGTACACCCGTACGGGTTCCGCGTTGGCGTCTTCAAGGACTGGCAGTCCAAGTGGTTCAGCGAGCGCGAGTACGCGGCGCTGGTCCAGGAGGACATGCGTCTGCGCCGACTCGTGATGAAGCTCCTTCCGGACGCTGGCATCTCGGGCGTGATCATCGAGCGCAACGCGAACCAGCTCAATCTCACGGTGCGCACGGCTAAGCCCGGCATCGTGATTGGCCGTGGCGGTCAGAACGTCGAGCACCTTCGCGGTGCCCTCGAGCGCGCCACCGACCGTCGCGTGCGCCTGAACATCGACGAGATCCGCGTGCCGGAGCTCGACGCTGCGCTGGTCGCCCGCTCAGTCGCCGACCAGCTGGAGCGCCGCGTGGCCTTCCGCCGCGCGATGAAGCAGGCCGTGATGCGCACGATGCAACGTGGCGCCCTCGGCTGCCGCGTCCGCATCAGTGGCCGCCTTGGCGGCTCGGAGATGTCGCGCTCGGAGCAGGAGATGCAGGGCCGCGTGCCGCTGCACACCCTGCGCGCCGACATCGACTTCGGCCTGATGGAAGCCGCCACCACCTTCGGCCGCATCGGCGTGAAGTGCTGGATTTACAAGGGTGACATTGACCCGCGCGAGTCGCCGCTGGCGATCGCCGGGATAGAGACGACGGAGTAAGCCGCCATGCTGATGCCGCGGCGCGTCAAGTATCGCAAGCAGCACCGAGGCCGCAGGTCCGGTGCCGCGATGACTGGTAACACGGTCGCCTTCGGCGAGTGGGGTCTGCAGGCGCAGACCACCGCCTGGGTAGACTCGCGCCAGATCGAGTCCGCTCGTCGCGCGATCACTGGTTCGCTGCGTCGTGGCGGCAAGGTGTGGATTCGCGTGTTCCCGGACAAGCCGGTCACGAAGAAGCCCGTCGAGACCCGCATGGGCAAGGGCAAGGGCCCCGCTGACCACTGGGTCGCGGTGGTCAAGCGTGGCCGTGTGCTGTTCGAGGTCTCCGGTGTGACTGAAGTCGCAGTGCGCGAGGCCTTCCGGCGCGCGCACCACAAGCTGCCCGTCGACACGAAGGTGATCGGGCGCGAGGAGACCGGCGAATGAGTGGCAAGGAAACCACCGATCTGCGCGGCCACAACGAGGATCAGCTCACTGCGGACCTCGAGGCTGCGCACCAGGCGCTCTTCAACCTGCGCTTCCAGTCGGCGACGCGTCAGCTCGCAGACGTGTCGCAGGTAGGCAAGGCCAAGCGCCAGATCGCGCGCATCAAGACGCTCGCTCGTGAGCGGGCGATCCTCGCCGAAGCTGACGCGGCGGGGCAGGGGTAACTGATGGTTCAGGCAACCGTAGCTATTAACCACAAGTCGCGTGTCGGCACTGTCGTGTCCGACAAGGGCGACCAGACGATCATCGTCGCCATCGAGCGCGCCGCGCCGCACCGCCTCTACCACAAGGTGATCCGGCGCACGAAGCGCTACCCGGTGCACGACCCGAACAACGACGCGACCCTCGGCGACACCGTTCGCATCGAGGAGTGCCGCCCGATCAGCAAGACCAAGCGCTGGCGCCTGGTCGAGGTGATTGTGGAGCGCGCCGTGGCGGAGATCGCCGCGACCGCCATCGACGCCTCGCTCGTCAATGAAGTGCAGCGCTCTGGTGCACGCGCGGCCGATGAGGCCAGCGAGTCGCCGACCGGAGAGCAGGCAGCCGAATGATCCAGCAGCAGAGCCGGATCAAAGTGGCCGACAACTCTGGCGCTCGCGAGTTGCTGTGCATCCGCGTGCTCGGTGGCTCCGGCCGCCGGTACGCCGGCGTCGGTGACACGATCATCGCCAGCGTCAAAGAGGCGCAGCCGAACGGCAATGTGAAAAAGGGCGATGTTGTGCGCGCGGTTGTCGTGCGCACCTCGCACCCCATGTCACGGCCCGACGGTTCGTCCATCAAGTTCGACGAGAACGCCGCGGTGATCCTCGCTGACAAGCAGGGCAACCCGCGCGGCACGCGCATCTTTGGCCCGGTCGCTCGCGAGCTTCGCGACCGTGAGTTCATGCGTATCATCTCGCTCGCGCCGGAGGTGCTGTAATGGCTGCCCGCGTGAAGCGTGACGACACCGTTGAGATCAACACGGGCAAGGACCGCGGCAAGCGCGGCCAGGTGCGCGTGGTGATGCCGAAGGCGGAGCGCGTCGTCGTGACCGGTCTGAACATGGTGAAGCGCCACCGCCGCCAGCGCTCGGCGAACGAGGTCTCGGCTATCGTCGAGATGGAAGCGCCCCTGCACCTCTCGAACGTGCAGTTGGTGTGCCCGAGTTGTTCCAAGGCTGTCCGCGTCGGCTTCAAGCTGCTCGAGGATGGCAAGAAGGTGCGCGTCTGCAAGGCGTGTGGGGAGGCGATCGGCTAATGGTGACCGAGGTAGCAATCCCTGCGCTGAAGCAGAAGTATCGCGGCGAAGTCGTCGCGGCACTCCAGCGCGAGTTCAATTACGTGAACCCGATGCAGGTGCCCACGGTGACGAAGGTCAGCGTGAACATCGGCCTTGGTGAGGCACTGACCAACGGCCGTGCGGTGGAGTCGGCTGTGTCCGACCTCCAGACCATTACTGGCCAAAAGCCAGTCGTGAACCGCGCGAAGAAGGCCATCTCGAACTTCAAGCTGCGGGAGAACAACCCGATCGGCGTCTCAATGACGCTGCGCGGCGACCGCATGTGGGAGTTCCTCGATCGGCTGATGAACATGGCGTTGCCGCGCGTCCGTGACTTCCACGGCGTGCCATCCAACGCGTTCGATGGCCGTGGTAATTACTCGCTCGGCCTGACAGAGCAGATCATCTTTCCAGAGATCAGCTTTGACTCGGTCGAGCGCGTGCGTGGCATGCAGATCAACGTGATCACCACTGCGCGCAACGACGAAGAGGGAAAGCGGCTGCTCGAGCTTCTCGGCATGCCGTTCACGAGGTAGGAGACACGATGGCGAAGATGTCGCAGATCGTGAAGTCGAACCGTGTGCCGAAGCACCCGAACCAGCACCGTAACCGGTGCCAGGTCGTGTGGGCGGATCGTCCGTGTGGCCGCCCGCGCGGCTTCATGCGGCAGTTCGGCATGTGCCGTATTTGCTTCCGAACGCTCGCCAACCAGGGCAAGTTGCCCGGCGTCAAGAAATCCTCCTGGTAACCGGCCCACGCGGACCGAAGTACCAGAAGAAGGCAGGTTGATTCACCCATGAGTATGTCGGACCCACTGGCGGACATGTGCACGCGCATCCGCAATGCCGCAAGCGCGCGGCACGAGAGCGTGCGTGTTCCCGCTTCCAACGTGAAAGCAGCCGTCGCTGACGTGCTGCAGCGCGAGGGCTTCATCGCCGGTTACACCGAGGAGTCGGAAGGCTCCCGGCGCTACCTGCGGCTGAAGCTCAACTACCGCACCGACCGACGTGCAGCGTTGGGCGGCATCCGCCGCGTCTCGCGCCCCGGTCTGCGGGTCTATGTGAACAAGGGCGAGATTCCGCGGGTCTACGGTGGCCTCGGTGTCGCGATCATGAGCACGTCGCACGGCGTGATGTCGGGCCAAGAAGCCTGGCGTCAGAAGGTCGGCGGCGAAGTGCTCTGCTACGTCTGGTAGGAGTGCAGCCATGTCGCGAGTAGGCCGCCTGCCCATTCCCGTACCGAGCGGCGTCGATGTGACGCTGAACGGCCAACACGCCCGTGTGCAGGGTCCGCGTGGCGTGCTGGAGCACGACGTGCACCCATCCATCAGCGTTGCCATGGAGGAAGGTCGCGTCGTCGTGTCGCGCCCCTCGGACGCCCCGTCGCACCGTGCGCTGCACGGCCTGACCCGTGCGCTGATCGCCAACATGGTGACCGGCGTCTCGGATGGCTTCCGCAAGTCGCTCGAGATCCAGGGGACTGGTTACCGCGCCGAGCTGCGCGGCCAGAACCTGCTGCTGAACGTCGGGTACTCCCACCCCGTCGAGCTGCAGCCGCTCCCGGGTGTGACCTTCGAGGTGGAGACGCCTACGCGTTTGCACATCGTCGGCATTGATAAGCAGGCTGTCGGCCAGCAGGCCGCCTTGGTGCGTGAGCAGCGCCCACCCGAGCCGTACCGTGGCAAGGGCATCCGCTACCAGAACGAAGTGGTCCGGCGTAAGGCCGGCAAGACCGGACGATAACGATGGCGACGACATCAGCTACATCGCGCGAAGCGCGTATCCGCCGTCACACGCGGCTGCGCAAGAAGGTCGAAGGCACGGCGGCTCGTCCGCGGCTTGCCGTCTTCCGCTCCACGCAGCACATCTACGCGCAGGTCATCGATGACCGCGCCGGCCGCACGTTGGCCGCTGCCTCGGACCTCGAGGTGACGCTGCGTGATGGCGGCGGGACGAAGACCGAGCGTGCCGCGAAGGTCGGTGCTTTGCTCGCGCAGCGCGCGAAGCAGGCTGGCCTCGAGAGCGTCGTCTTTGACCGCGGTGGCTTCGAGTATGCCGGCCGCGTGCAGGCACTCGCCGACGCCGCTCGCGAAGAAGGGCTGGTCTTCTAATGGTGCAACAGCGTGACCGCGGCGATCGGCCGCGGCGTGACCGCCGTCGCGACGAAGAAGACTCCGAGTTCATCGAGAAGGTCGTCTTCATCAACCGCGTCGCGAAGGTGGTAAAGGGCGGTCGCCGCTTCTCCTTCACCGCGATCGTGGTGGTGGGCGACGGTGCCGGCAAAGTCGGCTTCGGCATGGGCCGCGCCAACGAAGTGCCGGAGGCCATCCGCAAGGGTGGCGTCATCGCACGCCGCTCGATGATCACGGTTCCGATGCACGACACCACGATCGCGCACGACACCGTGTCGCACTTCAAGGCCTCCAAGGTCGTGATGCGACCGGCGTCCGCCGGTACCGGCCTCATCGCCGGTGGTGCGGTGCGCGCCGTCATGGAGGCTGCTGGTGTGAAGGACGTGCTGACGAAGTCGCTGGGTTCCAGCAACCCCGTCAACGTCGTCCGCGCCACGCTTGCTGGCCTCGAGTCGCTGCGGCAGCCGAGCGAAGTTGTCGCCGCGCGCCGCGCGATGGTGGGAGCGTAAGCAATGGCCGCGAAGCTGCGCATTACGTACACGAAGTCGTCGATCGGCTATGCCGAGGACCAGAAGCGCACCGTGCGTGCGCTCGGTCTGCACCGCATGCACGAGACCGTCGAGCACGAGGACAACCGCACCATCCGTGGTATGACCCACAAGGTCCGCCACCTGGTGACCGTGGAAGAAGTCGACTAATGGAACAGCACGAGCTGCGTCAGGCGCCTGGCGCCAAGCACTCCAAGAAGCGTCGCGGTCGTGGTCAGGCCTCTGGCCAGGGCACGTACGGTGGTCGTGGCCGCAAGGGCCAGAAGGCCCGCGGTGGTGTGCGCGCCCAGTTCGAGGGCGGCCAGATGTCGATCGTGCGGCGCCTCGGCCACAAGCGAGGCTTCCGCAACTTCTCGCGCATCGAGTTCCAGGCTGTCTCGCTGCGCGACATCGTGAAGCACTTCACGGCTGGTGGCACGGTCAACGCCGCGTCTCTCGCAGCCGTTGGACTGATCGACAACGAGCAGACCCCCTTCAAGGTGCTCGCGAGCGGCGTGCTGTCGGTCGCGATCACCGTGAACGCCCCGCGTCTCTCCGACACCGCGAAGGCCGAGATCACGGCGGCCGGTGGCTCCTTCGAGGAGACCGCGGCTGCTGAGCACCGCGTCCGCAACCGCATCCACCGCCGCAAGGCGGCGGCTGCAGCCGCAGCCGGCGCAGCCCCCGTGGCTGCAGCGGCTGAGGAGGAGTAGCACTCAGTGGCGACTCAGCAGCGAACCTCGGGACGACCACAGCTTCTGCAGGCGGGCATTGATGCCTTCGCCCAGCCGGACGTGCGCAGGAAGATCCTGTTCACGATCGGTGTGCTGCTCGTGTTCCGACTCGCTGCGCACATTCCGCTGCCGAACGTCGACCCCGAGGCGCTGCGTCGCACCTTCGACAACAACGCGATCCTCGGTTTCTTGAACATCTTCTCGGGTGGTGCGCTGCGCAGCCTCTCCGTGGCCGCGCTTGGCGTGTACCCGTACATCACGGCGTCGATCATCATGCAGCTCGCCGTGCCGCTGATTCCGAGGCTGCAGGCGATGCAGCAAGAGGGTCAGTCCGGCTCGCAGCGGCTGCAGATCTACACCCACTGGGTGACGGTGCCGCTCGCGTTTCTCCAGGGATACGCGCAGCTGCTGCTGATTCAGCAGCTCGGCGGTGTCACCGATATCGGCTTCGGCAACGGGCACACGCTCGCCACGATCGCGGCGCTGTTCTCGATGGTCGCTGGCACGATG
>JBAXNX010000045.1:0-8867 GCA_037133575.1 Chloroflexota bacterium | reverse complement strand
AGACGGACGGCCCGGTTGCCGTCGTCGACATCGGCTCCAACTCCATCCGCCTCGCAATCATCGAGACCGACGGTCATGACTTTCTCGACGTGCTCGAGGAGGCGCGAGCCGTCCCGAAGCTGATTCGCGACGTCAACCGCTGGGCGCATTCCAGGTGGTTGCGATGCAGAAGGCGATCGCGGACGCGGGGCTCACTTCGGAAGACATCGACGGGCTGATGGTGTGTCCGGAGCCGGCCGGCGACAGCTGGCGGCAGGAAGACCGCGGCATGAACCGGCCGTACTTCGACGCGCCGTATGACAGCGAAGACGGCCTCAGCTACACGACGGCGGAGTGGCTGATCGCGGAGATGGCGCGCCAGGGTACGCCACTGACCAACCTCAAATACATCGACGGCAAGGCGCCGTACATCGGGCCCGAGATGGGCAAGGCCGCGCAGGCGGTCGGCGACGGTCTCGCGAAGAATTTGCTCATGACCTACAACATGGGCAACGTCGAGGGGCGCTATCACCTCGAGGAAGGCATCTACTCGGCGGGCGGCCGGCAGTGGTCGGCGCCGTGGGGCTGGATGACCTCGGCGATGATGCAGCACGCGTTCGTCTTCCTGCAGTACTGCACGAAGTACGGCGGCAGCCGCGACAACCTCGCGCCGTTCGTGGTGAATCAGCGCCGCAATGGCCTGCTGACGCCGTGGGGCTTCTATGCCCAGCACGAGCCGTATCAGATCACCGAGGAGGACTACCTCGACGCACGGCCGGTGGCGTGGCCGGTGACGATCCTCGACTCGGACCGCCCGGTGCAGCACGCGGCCGCGTTCCTGTTCACGACGGCGGACGCGGCGAAGGACATGCAGCAGAAGCCGATCTACGTGCTGTCGCACGCGCAGATGAACCGGCCGAACCGCAGCACGATGGGCACAATCGAGGATCACGAGCAGGCCACCGATGACCTCGTGAAGATCCTGTACGACGGCGCCGGTGTGACCGCGAAGGACCTCGATGTCTTCAACCCGTACGACGGGTTCTCGGTGTTCACGCAGACGTACCTCGAGGCGTTCCAGTGGCACGGCGTGAAGCGCGGCGAGGCATTCGACTTCTACAAGGGCGACATCCGCGTTGAGGGGCCGCATCCGTTCAACCCAAGTGGCGGCAACCTCGGAAACGGGCGTACTCGGACGGCGATGTACACCGACTGCATCGAGCAGCTGCGTGGCATCGCAGGCGCTCGACAGATCCAATTGAAGGCGGAGACGGCTGCGTGCGGGATGGTCACGCCGACCGGCAACGGACACATCTACCTGAGCACGGTCGCGGACTAGGAATCACAAGGAGGCGCGGCGATGCCACAGGTCGCCCCATTCCATTCATCTGGCGAGGAAGACAAGCCGGGGCAACGGCGCATGTTCCACTCGAATGACGCGTGCGCGACGGCGAACGCAATCGCCGCTGCCGAGCGTCGCGTGGGCAACGGCGGCTATCGCCAGTGCGTCGACTGCTCGCGGCAGAACGAGATCGATGCGCTGCGCGCCTCCGCGACCGGCGGGGCGCGTTAGCGCATGGTGTTCTTGATCAGCTTCGACATCGACGGGACGCTCGAGACTGGTAACGGGCCTGGCCCGATCACGCTGGAGATGGTGCGCCGCGCGCTCGCACTCGGGCACGTCATTGGATCGTGCTCGGATCGCCCGGTGCAGGACCAGCAGGCGATGTGGGCCGCCGCAGGGATCGAGCCGTCGTTCACGGTGCTCAAGCACAAGCTCGACACCGTGAAGACGCAATTCACCGAGGTCGAGATCTACTACCACATCGGCGACACCGAGCTCGACCAGCACTACGCGCGACTCAACGCGTTCGAGTTCGAGCAGGTGCAGGTGATGGAGCCGCACGCCTGGATGCTGAACGACGCGGGTGAGGCGGACTGGGGACCGAACGGACGCGGCATGGTGCGCGCGCCGTCGGCGACCACGCTCGGCCTTTCCGTGCCGCAGCCGGAGGCGTGGGGATGAGTCCCGCACGCGGGCTGATCGCGTTCGACATCGATGGCACGCTCGAGGTGGGCGAGCCGCCGGGGCCGATCCCGCTGGCGATGGTGCGGCGTGCGCAAGAGCTCGGCTACCTCGTGGGATCGTGCTCGGATCGTCCGGCCGGGTGGCAGCGCATGACCTGGGAGCAGGCCGGCATCACGCCGGACTTCGCCGTGCTCAAGCACCTCATGGAGCGTGCTCGCACGCAGCACGAAGCATCCGAGTACATCCATGTTGCCGTGTCAGAGCGCGACCGCCACTACGCCGAGCTCGCCGGGTTCGGCTTCGTCTCGTCGTATGACGTGGCAGGACAGCCGTGGGCGGTGGACGCCTCGGGCGCTGCGATCCCGGCCGCCGACACCTCGCTCTCAGCTTCTGAGCGGGCTCGAATCGAGTCCGCCGAGGGTTAACCTCACGCGCGCGTCAGT
Source organism: Chloroflexota bacterium (assembly GCA_037133575.1). Lineage (GTDB taxonomy): Bacteria > Chloroflexota > Dehalococcoidia > UBA2979 > UBA2979 > RH-chloro-G1. The sequence goes on along the minus strand of JBAXNX010000045.1, from coordinate 6,416 downwards.
GCGCCTATACTCCGCCTGTTATTGCGGCTCCGCTTTGGAGCGCGCCGTCACAGCCATGGACTGCATCGACCGAGGAGTACCAAATGGCATCGCTCGTAGAACGACCCTTCCGCGTCATCGGCACCCGCCCGGTCCGTCCAGACGGCATCGAGAAGGTGACAGGCGCCGCGCACTACGGTGCAGACGTGCAGCTGCCTCGCATGCTGTTTGCGCGGCTGAAGAAGAGCCCGCACGCGCACGCGATCATCAAGAGCATCGATGTCTCGAAGGCGCTCGCGCTGCCGGGTGTCGAGGCTGTCGTCATCGGCAAGGACTTCCCCGACTGGGACGAAGCAGTGACTGCGCCGGGCGCGACGCCGCGCCGCTTCTTCATCGGCAACTTCATGGCTGTCGACAAGGTGCTGTTTCACGGGCACGCCGTGGCTGCCGTCGCTGCGACCTCGATCCATGTGGCCGAGGACGCGATCGAGTTGATCGAGGTGGAGTACGAGGTGCTGCCGCCAGTGATGACGGCCGAGCAGGCGACCGCGCCCGGCGCCGCGATCCTGCACCACGACCTCCGCACTGCGGAGCCGACCGGTGGCGCGGCGACTGACGAGCCCTCGAACGTTGCGAGTCATTTGCATGTCTCGATGGGTGATGTCGACGCGGCGTTCGCGACAGCGGACATCGTGGTCGAGGGCGACTTCGGGACGAACACCTACCACCAGGGCTACATCGAGCCGCACGCCGCAGTCGCGGCGTGGAGCCCCGATGGCAGCCTCGTGATCTACTCCTCGTCGCAAGGCATCTTCGGCGCGGTGCGCGAGCCGCTCGCACAGGCGCTCAAGATTCCGTCCTCGAAGATTCGAGTCGTGCCGATGGAGATCGGCGGCGGCTTCGGTGGCAAGAACCGCACCTACTGCGAGCCGGTCGCCGCGATGCTCGCGCGCAAGTCCGGCAAGCCGGTGAAGCTGGTGATGACGCGCGAGGACGTGCTGCTCGCGACTGGCCCCACGGCCGGCACCTCGATTCACGGCAAGATGGGGGCGACCAAAGAGGGCAAGTTCATCGCGGCTGAGCTGACGATGTACTACGAGGCGGGCGCGTTCCCGGGCTCCTCCGTCGGCGGTGGCGTGAACCACGCGTTCGGCAACTACGACATCGACAACGTGCGCATCGATGGCTACGACGTCGTGGTCAACCGGCCTCGCAACGCCGCGTACCGCGCGCCCGGTGTGCCGGCGCCCACGTTCGTATGCGAGTCGCTGGTCGACGAGATCGCCGAGCGACTCGACATGGACTCGATGGACCTGCGGCTCATGAATGCCTCGAAGGAAGGTGACCGCCGCCCGAACGGCATGGTGCTGCCGATCAGCGGCAACATGCCGGTGATGGAGGCGATGAAGGACACCGCGCACTACCGCTCCGAGCTCACGGGCAAGAACCGTGGCCGCGGTGTGGCGGTCGGCTTCTGGCACGCGAACACGGGCCAGCACTCGATCAATGCGAACGTGAACTCGGACGGCACGATCACGCTGAACGCTGCCGCGATGGACATCGGCGGCCTGCGTGCCACCGAGGCGATGGCGATGGCCGAGGCGCTCGGCGTGCCCTACGAGGACGTGCACCCGATGTACGTCGACACCCAGTCGATCGGCTTCACCGGCAACACCGGTGGCAGCGGGACCGGCGCCGGCACGGCAGGCTCCGTGCTGAAGGCTGCCGGTCAGATCAAGGAAGAGCTGATCCTCCGCGCCGCTCGGCTCTGGGAGATCGACGCCTCACAGGTCTCGTACGACTCGCGCGATGGCTCGGTGTCCGGGCCGGCCGGCTCCGATGGCAAGCCGCGCACCATGACCTTCAAGCAGCTCGCGACGCGGCTGCAGGGCAGCGGCGGGCCGGTCTCCGGTCACGCGGACAACGAGGGCGGCACGCGCGCCCCGACCTACGCCGGCCACATCGTGGACGTCGAGGTCGACACCGACACCGGCAAGGTCACGATCCTGCGCTACACCACGGTCACCGACGTCGGCACGGCGATGCACCCCTCGTACGTCGAGGGCCAGATCCAGGGCGGCGCCGTGCAGGGCGTCGGCATGGCGCTGACCGAGGAGTACTTCTATGACGACAATGGCATCCTGCGGAACTCGAGCTTGCTCGACTACCGGATGCCGACGGCCCTCGACGTGCCGATGATCGACGCGGTGCTGCTCGAAGTGCAGAACCCGAACCACCCGCTCGGTGTGCGCGGTGTTGGCGAGATTCCGCTCGTGCCACCGATGGGTGCGATCGCGAACGCGATCTATCACGCGGTGGGTGTGCGTCCGCGTGTGCTGCCGGCGAGCCCGCGTGTGCTGCTCGCCGACATTCTCGATGCGAAGCGCAACGCATAGCCCATATCTTTACGTGTACGTAAACACAGTGAAGGGACGCGATCGCGTCCCTTCACTGTGTGCTGTGGCGTGTTGTGACGCGCGCTCACACGGCGTTTACCTGAGCACACGTCGTCGTTAACGTGCACTCCCGATGCTCCAACCCTCACACAGACATGAGGGGCAAGGAGCACACAGATGACTCAGCGTCGAACGGGCGCACGATCGATCTCCCGGCGCACACTGCTGCGAGGTGGCCTCGGTGCCGCCGGACTGTTGGCGCTGCAGGGCGTGCCCGGTTTGAGCGGCATCGCATCCGCAGCGGTGAGTACTGGTCCGGGTACAGCGGTCTCCTCGTACCTCTTTCCGGTGGCGGATGGCGTCGACATCAAGGCGCTGCTCACCGTCCGTGATAAGAAGGCCGAGAATGGCTACGCCATGGTGGGCATTCCGGATGGGCTAGGCATCATCCCGGGTGGAGATAAGTTCACGCTTGTCATGAATCACGAACTCGGCGACACCGTCGGAGTGGCGCGCTCACACGGCTCGAAGGGCGCGTTCGTCTCGAAATGGACGATCGATAAGGCGACACTCCGAGTCCTCGAGGGCTCCGACCTGACCAGGTCAGCAAATACCCTCTACAACTGGAACCCGGCGACGCGTTCGTATGGCACGGGCACGACCACATGGAACCGCTTCTGCGCTGCAGACCTCCCTGCTACCGAGGCGTACCTCAACGGATCGAAGGGCACCCCGAGCCGCATCTTCATGAACGGCGAGGAGGTGTCGGGTGGCCGCGCGTGGGCGCACATCGTTACCGGCCCCAACGCCGGCGAGTCGTGGCAGCTACCCAGGTTCGGTCGCAGCTCGTTTGAGAACCTCGTCGCGACTCCGTTCTCGAAGGACAAGACCATCGTCATTGCCCTCGACGACGGATCGATCAACACCGCGCCGGTTGCGGAGAACTATCCATGTGAGCTCTTCGTCTACATCGGTACGAAGCAGGACGCCGGTGCCGACATCGAGCGCGCCGGCCTGACGAATGGCAAGCTCCACACCATTCGCCTGCCCCTCGGCGGCGGAAAGTACATCACTGAGGAGAAGAACGACTTCGCGCTCGGTGACTCGACATACATCCCGAGCGCGCGCTTCGAGCTCGTCGAGCTCGGTAACGGCGGCGACGTTTCCGGCATGTCTTCGATCGAGCTGGAGCAGGACTGCTTCGCGAAGAACGCGCTTCGCTTCCTCCGCACCGAGGACGGCGTGTGGGATCCGCGACTTGCGAAGAAGAACGACTTCTACTTCGTCACCACAGCGAACATCACCGGCAATAGCCGCTTGTGGCGCCTGAGCTTCGATGACCTCGACGCCCCCGAGAAGGGCGGCACACTCACGGCGCTCCTCAAGGGCGATGAGGGCCACCGCATGCTCGACAACGTCACCATGGATAACCTTGGTCGCATCATTTGTCTGGAGGATCCGGGCAACGATCCCCGCATCGCCAAGGTCTGGCTCTACGGTACGGACAGCAAGACCTTCACCGAAATCGCCCGACACGACCGCGGCTACTTCGATCCGATGTTCTCTGGGCAAAAGTTCTTCGAAACGCAGGACGAAGAAACGTCCGGCGTTATCGACGCGTCCTCAGTACTGGGCGATGGCTGGTTCCTGCTCGTAGTACAGAACCACAAGTTGATCGCCAACACCGACCCTGACTTGGTCGAGGGTGGCCAGTTGCTAGCGATGTACGTGCCGCCCACGATCGGTATCAAGAGCGCGTAGTTCAGCGGCGGGCATCGAGCCTGCTCGCTCCCTTCGCGAGTGGGCTCGATGCTGTGCGGAGCGTTGGGCGCGCGTAGGATGTGCACGAGACGGAGGCGGCGCACTATGCTGTCGTCACCATCACGGGTCACCTCGGCGCACTCGGTGTGATTCCGGCGCGCGTTGCGGACGAGCTCGGCTATCTGCTCGCGGATCGACGACTGCTGACGCAGGCCGCCGGTGCGCTCGGCTGGTCCGAGCCGCAGGCCGAGGCCTACGACGAGCGCACCGATGCGCAGCGCGGCCGCATGTCGCAGTTCCTCTCTGAGTTCGTGCACCTCGACCCGTTCACGCCCATCGATGACGTCGACGCGTATACCCTCCGTACGATACTTGCCAGACGACTCGTCGACTATATACTCACGCCATGAGTACCTCCCGCGTGGATATCTACGAGTCGGATGACGAGGAGAGCGGCGCCGCCCTTTCCCCGGCCCAGTACGCGGTCCTCGGGCTGCTGCAGGGCACGCCCGCGCACGGCTACTCGCTCCAGCGCACCTTCATCCAGGGCGGCGACCTCGCCACCGTGCTGCCGCTGGAGCAGGCGAGCCTCTACGCCGCGCTGAAGGAGCTCAACACCCACGGCCTGATCCAGGGCGTCGAGGTGCGCGAGGGCCTGCGTCCACCGAAGACCGTCTACGAACTGACTGCCGAGGGCACTCGCGTGCTCGACCTGTGGCTCAAGCGCCCGGTTGAGCGGCTGCGCCAGGTGCGGCTCGATTTCCTGCTCAAGATCTACTTCACGCGGAAGCGCGGCAAGCGCGTCGTCCGCTCGCTGGTCGATGCGCAGGTGGCTGCGTGCCACGAGTACCTGTCGCAGCTCGAGGCACGCGCTGCCGAGATCGAGCTCGATGACTTCGCGTACCTCGTCGTCGAGTCACGCACGAGCGCCGCGCGCAGCACGCTCGAATGGCTTCGGGAGTACCGCCGCCGGCTCTAAGCCCGCGCGTCGCACGGAACTGCAACGACCCAGAGAGAGGGCAACTGTGTTCAAGCATGTACGGAGGATCGCGCTCTTCGGCGCGCTCACGTCGCTGATGGCGGTCGTCATCGCCTGCAGCGGCGGTGCGAAGCCGGAGGCGACTCCCGCAGCTACCGCGGCGGCAACGAAGGCTGCCACTGTCGCGGCCACGCCGACCGCTGCACCGGTCACCGGCAAGGTCACCGTCTTCGCGGCCTCGTCGCTGACTGACGTTTTCAAGACGATCGCGACGGCCTTCCAGAAGGCCAACCCGGCTGCGACTGTCGAGTTCAACTTCGCGTCCTCGAGCGCGCTCGAGACGCAGATTGAGCAGGCGGCCCCGGCCGACGTGTTCGCCAGCGCGGACACCGCGAACATGGACAAGGCGACCGCGAAGGCGCTGATCGACGGCACCCCGGTGCTGTTCGCGAAGAACCTGCCGGTGATCGTCGTTCCGGCCGACAACAAGGCCGGCATCGCTGCCGCCAAGGACCTGTCGAAGGCCGGCACGAAGGTCGTGCTCGCGGCCGCGGACGTGCCGATCGGCAACTACGCGCGTCAGATCATTGACAAGCTCGCCGCTGACCCAACGTACGGCGCCGCCTACAAGGACGCCGTCATGAAGAACATCGTTTCCAATGAGGCGAACGTGCGCGCCGTCCTCGCAAAGATCGAGGTCGGCGAGGCTGACGCTGGCGTGGTCTACAAGACCGACGCGCTCGTGTCGGGCTCGAAGGTCAAGACCGTCGCGATCCCCGACACGGCCAACGTCATCGCGACGTACCCGATCGGTGTCGTAAAGACGACGAAGAACAAGGACGCAGCTGCCGCGTTCGTAAAGTTCCTGACCAGCGCTGAGGCGCAGGCTGCCCTCAAGGCTGCCGGCTTCGACGCAGCGCAGTAAGCACGAGGATCTGTGGTGGCCCTGCCGCATCGCTTCGAAGCCCGGGCTTCCACCAGTGGGCCGACCAGCGGATGCTGCGTCATGTCTATGAGAAGGAGCATCCGAGCTCCGCGTGAGTGAGTTCGAGTGAGGCGCCGGTGACCGATATGGCTGCGTCCAGCGCTGGAGGGCGAGGCTCACAGCGCGTGTGGTCGCTGGGCGCGCTGTTCGCGTCGCCGGCGCTGCTGTTCGCCGCGTTCGTCGTAGTGCCGCTGCTTGCGCTCGCGCTGCGAGGCTGGCAGGACGGCCAGGTCGCCGACCGCCTCACCTCGTCGTTTGTCCTGCACGCGCTCCAGCTCTCATTCGTCACGAGCACGTTGTCGCTGGCCATCGCGCT
>JBAXNX010000044.1:0-8951 GCA_037133575.1 Chloroflexota bacterium | reverse complement strand
GCTGGTTGCCGCCGTGGCAGGTCGTGCAGCGACCGCACGACTCCTCCTCGACGAACTCCGCGTACAGCACGTTGAGGTCGATCGAGCACGCGCCGTGCCCGACGAACACAATGCCGCCACCGCCCATCAGCGCGCCGAGCGGCTGGAACGCGGATCGCTCGAGCGTCAGCGTCTCGATCATGCGGCCCGGCAGGTAGCCCGCGAGCGGGCCGCCAGCCTGGATCGCCTTCAGCCCGCCGGGCACGTTCCCGCAGGCATCGAGCACGGCCTTCAGCGAGACGCCGAACGGCACCTCCATGTGGCCCGTGAACGGGATGTCACCGGAGAACGAGAAGATCTTGGTACCGAAGTCATTCGCGGTGCCCGCGTTGCGCCACCAGTCGCCGCCGTTGCGCATGATCAGCGGGACGTTGGCATAGGTCTCGACATTGTTGACGTTCGACGGCTTCATGAACACACCGGCAGCTGCCGGGAACGGCGGCTTCACGCGCGGCATGCCGCGACCGTCCTGCACCGATGAGATCAGACCGGTCTCCTCGCCACAGACGTATGCTCCCGCGCCGCGAATCACTTCGAGCGTGCACGAGAAGTCCGAGCCAAGAATGTGCTGGCCGAGCAGACCTGCGGCGGTCGCGTCGTCGATTGCCTTGCGCACGCGCTCGATCGCCAGCGGGTATTCGTTGCGGATGTAGAGGAAGCCGTGCTGCGCGCCGGTGGCGAACGCCGCGATGATCATCCCCTCGATCACGTCGTGCGGGTCACCCTCCAGCAGCACGCGGTTCACCCACGCGCCGGGGTCGCCCTCGTCGGCGTTGCAGATCAGGTAGCGCTCCGGCACAGGCGCGCCCGCGAGGAAGTTCCACTTCACACCAGCGGGGAACCACGCCCCACCGCGGCCGGCGAGGCCGCCATCGATCATCAGCTGTCGCACCTGCTCCGCCGTCTGGTGACGGTCGAGCATGCGCGCCACGGCGAAGTAACCGTCCGTCGCCACGTAGTGGTCGAGGCTGGTCGGGTCGGTGATGCCGATGCGCGACATCAGGCGACGGCCCTTGGTCTCGAGCGCCAGGAACGGGTGCTCGGCGATCGGGCGGATATCCGCGCGCGTGCCCGAGAGCATGCCGATCGCGAGGCGGTCCGCGGCGCCGGTGCGTCCGGTCGCCTCGTCGAGAATCAGCTCGACGTCATTGACCGTGATCGGGCCATAGAGAATGCGCGTGCCGTCCGGCCACGTGATGTCGCCGAGCGGCTGCAGCCACTGCATGCCGTAGCCGACGACCTGACCGAGCTCGACCGCCGCGTTCCGAGCCTGCGAGAGCTCGCGCAGCTTAGTCCACACCTGGTGCGCGCCCGCCGCCATCGACGACGTGTCGTACGCGAGGCTGATGCGCGGCTGCAACGGTCGCTGCCACTCCTCGTACGCGGCGTCGGCCTGCGTGCGAATCGCCGCGTACAGTTCAGTGGGAGTTGGCCCAGATCGAGTTGTCACTACTGACCTACCGTTTCCGGGTCGGCGCCGTCGCGCAGTGCGCGTGCCAGCAGTACCGCCTTCGCCGCCGTGAGGTGTCCCACGACGCGCTCGTCTACCCAGATTTGCGGCGCCTGTTCGCAGGAGCCGTTGCACTGCCCGATCATCAACCCAACACGGCCATCAGCAGTCTGACCACCCATCCCGACATCGAGCGTTGCCATCATCGCGTCGCGAATGCCGATGCCGTTGCGCAGCCGGCATGCCGGACCGCTGCACCACGCGACCGTGCACGATGCCGGCGGAGTGGTGCGAAAATCTGAGTAGTAGGTGGTCACGCCGTAGACGTGCGCGGGCGTGACGCGCAGCTGATCGGCGATGACGTGCATCGCCTCAGCGCTGACGTAGCCGTAATGGTGTTGGACCCGGTGCAGGGCTTCCAGCATGTCTGCATCGTCGGCTTTGAGGCCCGAGATCAGGGCTCGCAGCTCCGCCGTCGCCTCAGTCTCGAGTGGCATGCAGCGTCCGTCCCTCTATGGGCGTTTGGGCCACGATATGAGCGCCCTGCCGGGGGGTCAACCCGAGGCCGAGGCCGTCCGAACCGACCCGGACGGCCGCCGTTAGATGCGCTCAGTGCTTGCCGGAGCCTCGGCGACGCCCGCGCCCCGTCGCGCCTCCTCGGCGGCCGCGACCCGCTCCCGGTCCGCCTCTTCGGCGTCGCTAAAGCCAACCCGCAGGCGGATGAACTCAGGATGTGTCGCGACGACTAGCGCGATGATGGCGATGGCGATGGCGGACATGATGTGGATGGCGGTCTGGCCGCCGTATGCGCTCGCGAGCGCCCCGGCGAGCAATGCCCCCATTGGCACTGTGGCGCGGTTGAGCAGGTAGATGCTCATCACGCGGCCGCGGATGCGCCGTGGCGCAAGTACTTGCAGCAGTGTCTGGTTTTGCGTGGTGTACGTCACGCTGAACGCCCCCAGCACCACGCCGAGCGCGCACGAGACCCAGAGCACGCTCGACGAGGCGAACGCGAACACCGCTCCGCTGAACATCAGCGACCCGATCACGACCGGCAGGCCGTAGCCTGCGGTGCGTTTCATCGAGGCGACCACGAGCGCTCCACCGAGGGCGCCAACGCCGATGAACGACAGCAGAATGCCCTGCGTGCCAGCGTTGCCATGGAGCACCTGGATCGCGATCACCGGCATCAGGCTCGTGTACGCCATCGCGAACGTCAGCGGCCCGAGCGCCAGCATGATCAGCGTGCGGATGTTCGCTTCGCGCGCCACGAACTTGAAGCCCTCGCTGATTGCCGTGAAGAATGGCTCGCGCTGGCGCTGAATGCGATCCTGGTGCGGTTCGGGTACGCGCATCTGGATCGTCCACACGGTGGCGATGAGATACATGAAGCCCTGCAAGAAGTATGAGTTCGCGATGCCGAGCGCAACGATCAGCACACCCGAGAGGCTTGGTCCGATCACGCGCGACCCATTCAGTGCCGCCGAGTTCAACGCGAGCGCATTCAGCAGTCGCTCGTTGCCGACGATGTCACTGATCAGCGTCTGACGCGCCGGCTGCTGGAACGCCTGCACGGTCCCGGCGAGGAATGCCGTGACATAGATATGCCACGGCTGCACCGCGCCCGTGACCACGAGCACCGCGAGCCCGATGTTCAGGATCGCATTCACGACCTGCGCGATGATCAGCTGTGCCTTGCGTCCCGATCGGTCCGCCAGCGCCCCCGCCGCGATCCCGAAGATCAGCAGCGGGAACCCACGCATCGCGGTTGCGAGGCCAAGCTGGAACGGTGAGCCGGTCAGCGAGTAGATCAGCCACCCACGGGTGACCTGATCCATCCATTGCCCCATGCTCGTGCTGACCTGGCCGAGCCAGAGCAGTCGGTAGTCACGCACAGCCAGTGACTCGAACGTCGTGAAGCGTCGTTTGGTCGGTTCGTTCGCCACGGCATCCCTCGCAGTGCTCGCCCCTGGGGGGCGGGACTGGTTTGAGGCAGCCTATTACGAATGCCCGTCTCTCGCTAGATGGAACGTCAGGGTTGCCCTCGCCTCGCTCGAGGTGTCGAGCATGTCCCAGCCGGGCTCCAAGTCTTGAGACCACCCACCAGCAACGCAGGGCGAAAGGGCGGCCTATGGCCGCCGCTGGGCCAGATCGTCCATCGCCAGTTGCGCGACCTGCTTCCCAAGCCGAATCGCGTAGTTCTGGCCGCGGTCCTCGGGATAGATCTGCGTCGTGTTCGCCAGGTACAGGCCCTGGGTCGGCGTCCGCAGCGCTGGGATCACCTCGTGGTAGCGGTAGTGGACGATCGGCTGGCCGGCGCGGTCCTTGAACAGCCACTTGCCGCGGATCCAGGAGCGGTCGAAGTCAGGGTTGATGCGCTGGATGAACGCCTCGTATCGGTCGAGCACCTGCTCCTCGTTCTCGTCCACGATCGGGTCACCCGGGTCCGTGTAGTTCGAGAAGTACACGACGTGGTTCCCGCCGTACTCGGAGGGCGACCGGAAGTTGGTCTGCTCCACCGCGACGACGAACGGGCAGTCCGGATCGGTCATGGTCAGCCAGTAGATTGGCGACAGCGGCCGGTCGAGCGCCAGCACGAACACCGTCGCCCACTGGTAGTCGACTTCCTTGAGCTTTGCCGCGTACGCCGCGTCGAGGTCGGGCACCATCCGCGCGAACTGCTCGGACGGCACGGTGCCGATCACGACGTCCGCCGGCACGTCCTCGGTGCTGCCGTCCGGCAGCCGCAGGCGCACACCGGTGACCTTGCCGTTCTCGGTGAGCACCTGCTGCACTGGGCGTCGAGTCTCGATCGACCCGCCGCGCTGGCGCACGGCAGCGCCCATCGCGTCGACCAGACGACCGAACGATCCCTTGAGGTAGCCCAGCTGTTCCTTGGCGAAGATGCCACCCTGCCGCGAGGCGAAGCGCAGGTAGATCTTGCCCCAGAACCACACCATCGAGACGTCATCGGCGTGCGGCCCGAACTTGGCGCGCAGCAGCGGTCCCCAGACAGCGTCGTAGCCTTCGCGGCCGACAGTCTTGAGGATCCACTCCTTCGCTTTCTTGCCCTCGTACTGCTTCCAGTCGGGCTGGCGTCGCAGCCACAGCGCCGCGAGGCCGAGTCGAATGCGCGTGGCGAACGACACTGCCGAGAATCGCAGCAGGTCCATCGCGCCCACGAACGGATAGATCTTTCCCTTCGCAAGGAAGGCCACGCGCGACTCGATCCAATCGAGGTCGTGTCCGAGCCCCAGCTCGTGGATCAGGTCGACGACCACCGTGTCCGAGCGGAAGAGGTGGTGATAGAAGATCTCGATGCGGCCGCCGCCGATCTCGAACGTGCGGACCTGGCCACCGATCTCGTCGCTCGCCTCATAGACCGCGACCTCGTGACCCGCGCGGACGAGGTCGTACGCGGCGCCGAGTCCACCCACGCCGGCTCCGATGATGACGAACTTCACAGGCGTTCTACCTTCACTCGGTGCTGGCTGTCTGTGCCTGCACCATCGAACTGATCCCAAGATGTTGCCGCCACAGCAGCGCGAGTCCGGCGATGACCACCGGCACCAGCAGCAGCGCGTGCAGCACGAGCACAAACGCCGTGCCCGCGGAGACGTCGAGTGCGAACGTCGCGGTCGCGACCTGGCGCGCCACGTACTCCCAGATGCCGACGCCGCCCGCGCTGCTCGGCACGACGATCGCGAGGTTCGCAGCACCGCAGATCGCGAGGTATGCCGCCAGCGGCATGTCGAGGTGGAACGCGAGCCCGACGATTGCGTACATCGTCGCTTCCAGCAGCCACGATGCAGCTGTCGCTGCGACCACTGCGGCCCACGGCTTCGCGCCGCGCAGCGAGCTCAGCCCCTGCAGGAATGACTCGAGGAATGTGCGCGCCTTCGGTCGGATCGCTGCCGGCAACACACCCAGTAGCGCGAGGATGAATCGAGTAAATGCCGGCCACAGCGCCAGCAACACGATGAACACGCCCATCGCAGAGAACGCCGCACCCATCACGCCGGCGATCCAGCGCGTCAGCGAGTCGCTGGGCCCTGCGAGTGCGATTGTCACCGAGAGGAAGATCGCGAGCACGATGCCATCGAGGATCTTCTCGACCACCACCGTACCGAGTCCCGCGAGGCGGCTCGTGCCGTACTGCTCATGCAGCAGGTGCGCACGCACGACATCACCAGCGCGCGCCGGCAGCAGGTTGTTTGCGGCGTAGCCGATCAGCAGCAGTGAGACGGCGGCATTGGTCGGAATGCGAATCGTTGAATCGAGCACCAACCGCCAGCGCAGTCCGCGCACCCACAGCGCGCCGAACTCGACCACCACCGCGACGATCAGCAGCCACGGATTCGCCTCGAGCAGGTGCCGGCCCACCGCGGCCCAGTCCGTCGAGCGCAGCAGCAGCCCGAGAAATACGAGGCTGACAGCCGCGCCGATCAGGACACGAGGGTTCCGCAACGACGACACGGGCAAGGCGCTCCTGTGATGCGGTCGGCGAGTGAGGTAGGGTGAGCCTACTATCGCGGAGTGGAGGGTTGGGGGCCAGTCGCGCCCCCGGCCGCGCCCGGCGTCGCCGGGAAGAGCGCCTCGCCATTCAATGATCCGAGGCTGTCCGCGGAGTAGTGCCGCCACTCGAACTGGGCCCAGCGCACGAATAGCCGTCCCGTGACGATGTCCGAGGCCAGTTGTGCCCCGGTCATCCCCTTGTAGCCCTCTTCGGGGAACCACCAGCGGTGGTGATACGGCTCGCCGGCCCCCGCCTGCGCTCGCAACGTCCCGGCAGCGTCGAGATCGCCCGGCATCGCGAGCACAATCGCGCCCGGTTTCCAGGTCTGCTGCAGCAACGTTGCCGGCGTATAGGTCACGCCCTGGATGTCGCGCAGATACCACGCCCACGGCCACGAGGCGCCCTCGGCGTCGTCGACGATCACGGTGAGTCGCTTGTCCGGCTGCTGCGCCGCGAGCTCGTGGATGCGCTTCGACAGCTTCGGCACGTCCGGCGCGGTCTGCGTGTAGATCAGTGGCTCGACCGGCGTGTCCGGATGCCCGAACGAAACGCCGAGTGCGTTGCGCACCGATAGCCCGAGCAACAGCACCCCGATCCCCGCCGCGAATGGTGCGATCGCCGTCGCGCGCATGCTGCCTCGGTGCGCGCGGATCCACGCGACGCCCTCGTTCACCGTGAGCGCCGCGAGCAGCGCCAGCGGGATCGCGAGATGCACGACGAGCCACGGCATCTTCTCGCCCGCATAGGTCAGCGCGATGAACGTCCCCGCGAACCATGTCACGAGCAGTGCCGCGAATCGGTTGCCGCGTTCGAGCAGCCACCAGCCGCCGATCAACGCCGGGATCAGCGTTACGAATTCGTAGATCGGCAGCATCATCAGGTAGTAGAACCACGGCTGCTCGCCGCGCCGCACACCCTGTTGCTCGATCCAGTAGTCGAGCGCGCCCCACAGGTCCGATGTGATCCCGCCACGGAAGTTCGTGAACTCGGTGGTGAATAGCGGGATCGTGATCCCGTAGAACACGAGCGACACGATCGCCCAGCGACGCGTGTCCCAGAACATGCCAGTCATCATCGCCGCCGCGAGCAGCAGCGAGATGCTGATCACACGCACGCGCACCTCGAGCGCGCCCGTGACCTCGATGCCCATGTGCATCAGCGGTAGCTCGACCGCCGCCGCGAGCTGCGGCAGCGTGAGGATGCCGATCACGATCAGCAGGTCGCCCTCGCGTGGGAGCGAGATGAACCGCAGCCGCTCACGCAGCGACGTGGTGCCGCCCCACAGCGCGACGATCAGCCACGCGACCGGCGCGAGCAGGATGCCCTCGCGCAGCCGGTCCCACCCGCGTGTCCCACGCTGATCGAGCAGCGCGAACGTGAGCGTGATGTCCGTGTACAGCAGCAGGATCGCCGCCGTGAGGTATGCCGACTCCTTCGTGGCGAACGACAGCGCCAGTCCCGCCGCCGTCAGCACCAGCCAGCGGTCGCGACCATCGTCGCGGTACCGCCACACGCCGATGAACAGCAGCACCGTCCACAGGCCGATATAGATGTCCTCGCGCGCGAACCGCGAGTAGTACAGCACCGCCGGCGACACGCACAGGAACACCGCAGCCGCGACTGTCCCGACACTCCCGAGCCAGCGCCGCAGCAGCAGCGGCGTCGCCACCAGCGCGGTGCCAGCGAGCGCGGCCGGAATGCGCGCCGTGTAGTCGCTGTCGCCGAACAGCTTGAAGACGAGCGCCATCGCGTGGAACTGGAACGGTCCATGCATCAGCGGGTCGTGCTTGTAGATTGGTGCCAGTCGCGCGAAGTACCACGAGTACGTTGCGTGCAGTGACTCGTCGTGATGGATCGCCTTCAGCCCGAGATCCCAGAAGCGCAGCGCCGCTGCCACCGCGACGATCGCGAGCACGATCCACACCACGCGGTCGAACCGCATGCCGCCGCTCGCCTCGTCCCCGCCATTCGAGGTGTCTGTGAACGGGTATCCCGCCTCGGGCGTCTCGATGCTGGTCTGCCGCTCCGCGGCGATCTCCGAGGTCATCGCGCAGCCTCGACAGGCACCCGCACCACGCGCGAGCCGTTGGCCGCGTACACCGTGTCCCATGCCGCGAACTTGGAGGCGATCGATGCGCCGTACTGCGCTATCTCCTCGCGCCCGATGTAGACGTAGGTCACGCCCAACTCCCTCGCGCGCGCGGCTGAGTCAGCCGTCGCGCCCTCGCCGTAGATGTATGCCGCGCCCAGGAACCGCGTGCCCAGTCCGGCTATGTTCCCACGCCATGTCAGTTCATGCCCTCGCCAGCCCATCAGCGTCGGCACGCCGCTCGTCGACGACACGACCGCAGCCTCGCTGTAGTCGCGCCCGACCGCCTCGAGCACGATGTCCTTCGAGTTGAGGTGCGAGCGGATCCACACCACCGCGCCGGCCGCCCCGGGGTCGACACGCCCGAGGTACGCGACGCTGTCGAGGCTTGCCTCCTGCCCCTCGCGCGAACGCGCCACCGTCGCCGCCGGCGCGTACAGCAGCGCCCCGCCATACACGACCGCGCACAGCAGCAGCGCTGGAAACACGATCCATCGAGGTCGCAACGACACCATGCGGTCGTACGCGAGCCCCACGGCCGCGCCGCCGGCGACCGCGAGCACCACCCATACCGCGTACCAGAACTTGAACACCGTGTTCATGCGGTCGCCGAGCGCGTCACGCAGGAAGAACAGTTCCGTCGCCAGCACGATCGCGCACGCCAGCGCCGCGAGCCCGAACACCGCCGCACGAGCCGTCTCGCGCGCTTTCATCGCCGAGGCGCACGCTGCAGCCGCGACCGCGAATCCCACCACCAGCATTGCGAGCGTGTACCAGCCATGTCCGCGTGCCGACAGCGCGATCGACTGTCCCGCGATCACGTTCGATGCGCCCCACGTCAGCACGATCGCTGCGAG
>JBAXNX010000043.1:0-8970 GCA_037133575.1 Chloroflexota bacterium | reverse complement strand
ACGAAGTTCAGGCCGCTCGCGGCGATCAGCTCATTCGCAGCGATCGTGTCAGGGGTGCCCTTCGTGGGCTCCTCGCCAATGTTGAGCAGGCCAACGCGCGGGTCGCGCACGCCCATCACCTCGCGCATGTAGGCGACGCCGAGCCGTGCGAACTGCTCGAGGTGTACCGGGCGGACCTCGGCGTTCGCGCCGACATCGAGCACCAGCACCGGGCCACTGGGAATCGGGAAGACGGCACCCAGCGCGGGACGCTCGATGCCCTTGATGCGACCGAGCAGCACCAGCGACAGGGCATAGACCGCACCGGTATTGCCGAGCGAGACGAACGCCTGCGCCTCGCCACGCCGGACAAGCTGCAACCCGATGTAGATCGAGGAGTCACGACGCGTGCGCGCCTCGAGTGCGGCGTGGTCACCCATCTCGATCGCGTCGGACGCATGCACGATGCGTAGTGTCGAGGGTGGCTTCGCGGGGTCGAGGATGATCAGCTCGCGCTCGAGGATCGCCTGGTCGCCGACGAGCGCGACCTCGATGCCCTCGCGTGCGGCCTCAAGCGCGCCGGCGACGATCGCCGCCGGCGCGTCATCGCCACCCATGCCGTCGATCGCGATCACGCCGCTCACTTGGCGTGACCGAAGACCGCGATCAGCCGGTCGTCACCGTCGCTCACCGGCGACTGGTCGTAGTCACCAAAGGCGGCAACCAGTTCGAGACCGGCGAGGCGTGCGGCGAGCTCGAGCTCGCCCGCGGAGATCACGCGCAGGATGAAGTTGTGGCTGTAGCGACGCAGCGGGCCATCAGGCGGCTGCGTGTCGTAGTGGAACCACACATCGCGCAGGCCCTCGGACGGATGCGCCTCGACGGCGACGAGCTTGGAGATGTGCCCGCCGTTCCACTCGCGTGTCCAGTGCATCACCAGCGGCTGCGGGCCCGGCTCGATGTCCTCCGGGTGCGGGGCCTCGATGTCGATCACCGCCCAGCCGTTGCGCTGGAGGTGCGCCGCGACAGTCTCCATGCCCTGCACGACCTCGTCGGCGGTGGCGAGGTGCTGCAGGCTGCCGAACGGCACGAGCACCGTGCCGAACGTGCGCCCCAGGCGCACGTCGCGCATGTCGCCCTCGACCCAGTTGATGCGCACGCCGGCCGCGCGCTCACGTGCGACCTCGAGCATCGCGGGGCTGTAGTCGACGCCCGTCACCTTGATGCCGTCGCGCGCAAGCGGAATCGAGACACGCCCCGTCCCACACCCGAGTTCGAGCACGGTGCCACCGCGGCGTGAGGCCGCGATCTGGCGATACATCTCGATGTCGTCCTCGACGCCCTCGAGGTCGAGGTCGTAGAACGGCGAAGTCGCAGCCCAGCCGTCAGCTTCGTCAGTCATGCGGGGGATGCTAACAGGGGCACCACCGGGGTCAACGCAGACCTATGTAGAGGTCCAGATGTGCGGTTCCACGGGCAGGCGTTCGAGCTCGAATGGCGTCGAGCATTGCGTGAGCAGCCACTCGGCGAGCGAGTCGTCCTCGATCAGCTGCACGAGGAAGGCGCATTGCTCCCGCGCCTCGGACGCCTGCTCGGCAGTGATGAGGTGTCGCGTGACCGCCTCGACCAGCTCGTCCTCGTCGTCGATCACGAAGCGGCGGCCATCACCCGACACGAACAGGTCGAGGTACCAGTCGGTCTGATAGACGGCCTCGCCGTCGCGCCTCGGGTGGCTCGCGAAGTCGATACGGTATGTGAGCAGCTCGCCTGCAGCGTCGTACGCCTGGATCAGGCGCAGCGATCGATCAGCCCACCACCAGGTGCGAGCAGCGAACACCTCGAGATATTCGAGCTGCGCACCCTCGCGCTCCCACAGCGAGGTCATCTCGTGACCACCCCACAGGTGGTCGACGACCAGCAGCTTCGAGGTGTCGTGCGCTATCCACGCCGGCCCGACCGACGTCGAGACGTGTACCTCGCCGGTCAGCAGCCGGCGGCGGTAGTGATGCTCGATGTCACGCGTCTCCACTCAGGAGCCGGCCGGGCTCGATGCGACCACGCGCTGGTGGATCTGCTCGGTGAGTCCTCGGACTTCGCGGGAGAGGCGCGCCACCTCGTTGGTGAGCTCGGTGTTTTGGCGAAGCAGTTCCAGCGTGTTTTGCGCGAGCTCCTCGCGGTGACGCGCGTCCGCATCGGTCCATGCCTTGTCACGCTCGGCCTGCCGTGTCTGCGCAAGCAGGATCAGTGGTGCGGCGTACGCAGCCTGCGTACTGAAGGCGAGGTTCAGCAGGATGAACGGATACGGGTCGAAGTGCGTCACCACGACGACCGCGTTCACCATGATCCAGACAATCACTCCGATGGTCTGCCCGATCAGGTACTGCGGCGTCCCGAAGAAGTGCGCGATGCGCTCGGCGACGGCACCGAATGAGCCGCCACCGAACGGGCTCCCGAGGTGCGCGGTCTCGCTATGGAAACGCAGATGCAACGCTGCCTGCTCTGGCGATTCTGTCGGTTCCTGCGCCATCCTTGTGCCTCCTCGTGTCCGTGGGTCGAGCGTACGCCCGTGACGGTTGACCGGCGCATGCACGAGGGCCAGCATCGCCCGCATGACGACGAGCAGTGACGAGACACGCTGGCGATCGCTGATCCGCGACGTGCCCGACTTTCCGCAGCCCGGCATCCTCTTCCGCGACATCACGCCGCTGCTGCACGACCCCACCGCACTGCGCTCCGTGAACGACGCGCTGGCGGAGCGATCGCGCGCGCTCCACGCCGACGTGGTCGCGGGGATCGAGGCGCGCGGCTTCATCTTTGGCGTGCCCGTGGCGGAACGCCTCGGGCTGCCGTTCGTGCCGATGCGGAAGCCCGGCAAGTTGCCGTCCGAGGCGGAGTCGGTCTCGTACAGCCTCGAGTACGGCGAGGCGACGCTGGAGGCGCATCGTGACCCCTCGATCGCCGGGCAGCGCGTACTCGTGGTGGACGACCTGCTCGCGACGGGTGGGACAGCGGCGGCCGCCGCGCAGCTGATCGAGGCGCTGGGCGGAACGGTGGCCGGCTTCGCCTTCTGCATCGAGCTTGGTGCGCTGGATGGGCGCGCTCGCCTCGGCGGTCACGAGGTCATCTCGCTGCTGTCGTTCTAGGTCGCGCTGCAGCCATCTCAGATGTCACGTGCCTTATCAATTTGTTTCACGTGAAACACTTGTTCTATTCTGATGATCCTTTAGCCCCTCTATAGAAAAAGGGCCAGCCAACCCTGCATCACAAGCCTCGCCCGCGCCGTTGGGCGCCGGTACCATAACGGGCAGCATCTTCCCGGAGTCCACGATGCCCTCTCCCGCGCGCGCCGAGATCGCCGTGATCGGCGGCTCCGGCTTCTACTCCCTAGCAGGCCTGACCGAGGTGGAGCGTGTCTCCGTCGAGACGCCGTTCGGCGCGCCGTCGTCAGAGCTCGTGCTCGGGACGCTGGGGGCGCGGCGCGTGGCATTCCTCGCACGGCACGGCGAGGGGCACCGGCTGCTGCCAGCAGAGGTGCCGTCGCGGGCCAACATCTGGGCGCTCAAGTCCCTCGGCGTATCGCGCGTGCTCTCGGTCTCCGCGGTCGGCTCGCTGCGCTTGAACATCGAGCCGCTGCACGCCGTGATCCCTGACCAGCTGATCGACCGCACTCGAGGTCGTGCCTCGACGTTCTTCGGTGAGGGGCTCGTGGGTCACGTGGGCTTCGCTGACCCGTTCTGCGACGAGGTCAGCACCGTGCTCGGCGATGCAGCCGAGGCGGCTAGCGTGAGGACCCATCGAGGTGGCTCGCTTGTGGTGATCGATGGGCCGGCGTTCTCCACGCGCGCCGAGTCGCAGCTGTATCGCACGTGGGACGCCTCGATCATTGGGATGACAGCGTTGCCGGAGGCGAAGCTCGCGCGCGAAGCGGAGCTTTGCTACGCCTCGATCTGCTTCGTGACGGACTACGACGTGTGGCACGAGGACGAAGCCGACGTCAGCGCAGCGATCGTGATGCAGCGATTGCAGGACAACGCTGCGGCAGGCCTCGAGGTCGTACGTCGCTCGATCGAGGCGCTGCCTGCCTCGAGATCATGTGCGTGCGGAGAGGCGCTCGCGTCCGCGCTGATGACAGACCGTGCGATCGTGCCCGACGAGACGCGACGCAAGCTCGCACCGATCCTTGAGCCGCACTGGGGGCCGCTGGCATGACGGACGCGCTGCACCGTGCGGCCTCGCACGAGGCATCACGCTTCCTCGTGCGCGAGACGCGTGACGCGCGCTACCTCGACCGCGCGCTGGCCGACGAGCACGTGTACGCCGCGTACGCCGTTGCGCAACTCGAGCCCGAGTTGTTCGAGGACGCGCGCTTCTGGGTCGCCGAAGGGCCGACTGGTCGTGCGGTGCTGATGCAGTCCGAGGCGGGCCTCGGTCGCGCCGTGGTCACGGTCGGCGATGCGGATGCCCTCGATGCGCTGCTGGCGCTGCACCCCGGGCCGCTCTCGAACTACCTCGCGACGGGCGGGCCAGAGCACATGGCTGTGCTGGCGCGACACTACGAGGTGAGCGGTGCGATCGAGATGCGCCGCATGGTCGTCGAAGCCTCGCGCTTCCGGCACATCGACGGACTGGTGCGGCGGCTGCGCGGTGACGACGTGGCAGCGCTCAACGCGCTGTACTCGACGGAGGGCGGCCAGACCGGCTACTCCTCAACGCATATTGAACGTGGCATCTACTACGGTGCATACGACGGGCCGCGGCTCGTAGCGGTGGCGGGGACGCACGTGGTGGCACCGAACATGGGCATCGCCGTGGTCGGCAACGTGTTCACACACCCCGCGTATCGCGGCAGCGGTCTGGCGACACGAGTGACCTCGGCGGTGACGAACCGGCTGCTCCATGACCACGGCTGCCGACAGGTGGTGCTGACCGTGAACCCAACCAACACGCCGGCACTGCGGGCGTATGAACGGTTGGGGTACGTGCTCGACGCGGCGGTGGTGGAGGCGCGACTGCGACGGCTCGACACGTTCGGGCTGGGCTCGGCGCTGCGGCGCTGGGCGGCGCGTCGGGCGGGCCGGGGCGGGGCGCCAGGGGACGAGATCACCTCGGGGCGGGCCTAGGCGGGCCAGAGCAGGCCTGTCTCCCCAGGAGGGGGAACCTCGCATTTCTGGGCGAAGCCTCGCGGCTGCGCCCGTCTCAGGAGAGACTACAGGTCACATGCACGAGCCCAACGAGATTGGCTCCTGGGCTCGCGGAAGGGGACACGTTTGACGACCACGCAAGACAAGAACAAGGGCCACGTCGCGGACCCGAACCAGGCGGCTGCCGGCGTTCGACGCATCGAGTGGGCAGCGCGCGAGATGCCGGTCGTGCGCATCATTCGCGACCGCTTTGCGGCGACCAAGCCGCTTGCGGGCATCCGCATCGCGGCGTGCCTGCACGTCACCTCGGAGACCGCAAACCTGATGCTGGCGCTCAAGGACGGCGGCGCGGACGTGCGGCTCGCCGCCTCGAACCCGCTGTCGACGCAGGACGAGGTCGCGGCGGCACTGGCGTACGAGTACGGCATCCCGACGTTCGCCATTCGTGGCGAGAGCAACGAGACCTACTTCGAGCATCTGAACTCGGCCGCGGAATTCCGCCCGCAGATCACGATGGACGACGGCGCCGACATGGTCGCGCTGCTGCACACGCAGCGGACCGACCTGTTGAGCGATGTGCTCGCGGGCACCGAGGAGACCACGACCGGCGTGGTGCGACTGCGTGCGCTGGCCGACCAGGGCAAGCTCGCCTACCCGATCATCGCGGTGAACGAGGCGGACACGAAGCACTTCTTCGACAACCGCTACGGCACCGGCCAGTCAACGCTGGACGGCATCACACGCGCAACAAACATCCTGCTCGCGGGCAAGACGATGGTCGTGTGTGGCTACGGCTGGTGTGGCAAGGGCGTCGCGATGCGCGCTCGAGGCATGGGTGCGCAGGTAGTCGTCACCGAAGTGCAGCCGGTGCGCGCGCTCGAAGCGGTGATGGATGGCTTCCGTGTGATGCCGATCGCCGAGGCTGCCGCGACGGGCGACATCTTCGTCACGGTCACGGGCGACATCAATGTGATCGACACGCCGTCGTTCGACGTGATGAAGTCGGGCGCGGTGCTCGCGAATTCCGGGCACTTCGACGCAGAGATCAACCTCGTCGCGCTCGGTGGTATGACCGAAGGCCGTCGCATCCTGCGCGACAACGTGGAGGAGTTCACGCTGCGCGATGGTCGCAAGATCATCGTGTTGGCAGAGGGCCGCCTCGTGAACCTCGGAGCGGCCGAGGGGCACCCGGCATCGGTGATGGACATGTCCTTCGCGAACCAGGCGCTGTGCACGGAGCACCTCGTGATCGGGCCAAAGCTCGAGAACGCTGTGTACGTCGTGCCGCGCGAGATCGACGACGACGTGGCGCGCCTCAAGCTGGCCGCGATGTCCGTCAACATCGACACGCTGACCGACGAGCAGAACCACTACCTACACTCGTGGGAGCTCGGCACGCACTAAGACCGCTCTTCGTACGCCTCGTTTCCAAGTTGGGAACGAGGCGAGTTGGGGGATTGCCATGACGACAACATTCATGAGCTCACCGTCGCTGATGCTGACGAGCGAGTCGGTGACCGAGGGGCATCCGGACAAGCTCTGCGACCAGATCTCGGACGCCGTGCTCGACGCGATGCTGGCTCAGGATCCGCTGTCGCGCGTGGCGTGCGAAGCGACCGCGACGACGGGCTTCGTCTCGATCCTCGGTGAGATCACGACGAACGCATACGTCGACCTCCAGGAGATCGTCCGCCAGACCGTGCGCAACATCGGCTACGACTCGTCGGCGACCGGCTTCGACTGGGAGACATGCGGCGTGATCTCCTCGATCAAGGAGCAGTCGGGCGACATCGCGCAGGGCGTGAACAAGTCGTTCGAGGCGCGCGAGGCATCGGGGGAAGTTGAGGCGTACGACCTCGTCGGCGCCGGTGACCAGGGCATGATGATCGGCTTCGCATGCACGGAAACCGACGAGTACATGCCGCTGACGGTGACGCTTGCGCACCAGCTCGTGCGCAAGCTTGCTGAGCTGCGCAAGTCAGGCAAGCTGCCGTACCTCCGCCCGGACGGCAAGTCACAGGTCACGGTCGAGTACGCATACGGCGTGCCGAAGCGCATCGAGGCCGTCGTGATCTCGACGCAGCACAACCCCGAGGTCAGCGAGGAAACGATCCGTCGCGACGTCGAGGAAATGGTGATCAAGGCGGTCTGCCCGCCAGAGCTGATGCAGGACACGAAGATCTTCGTGAACCCGACCGGCCGCTTCGTGCAGGGCGGGCCGGCTGGTGACGCCGGCCTTACGGGCCGCAAGATCATCGTCGACACCTACGGTGGGATAGCGCGGCACGGCGGTGGTGCGTTCAGCGGCAAGGACCCGTCGAAGGTCGACCGCTCCGGCGCATACGCGGCTCGCTACGTGGCGAAGAACGTCGTGGCGGCCGGGCTCGCGGAGCGCCTCGAGGTGCAGGTGTCGTACGCGATCGGCGTGGCGCACCCGACCTCGATTGGCATCGAGACCTTCGGCACGGCGAAGATCGCCGACGACGAGATTGAGCGGCTGATCCGCAAGCACTTCGACCTGCGCCCCGCGGCGATCATCGACGTGCTGAACCTGCGCCGGCCGATCTACCAGCAGACCGCGGCGTACGGCCACTTCGGCCGCAACGACCTCGACCTGCCGTGGGAGCACTTGGACAAGGTCGACGCGCTGCGCGCCGACGCCGGGCTACCGGGCGTGCGCATCGTCTCGTAAGACGAGCCTTCGGCTCTTCTCCACGAAGAGTCGTTTGTCACGTTTCAGAGAGCAGCCACGGGCAGCACTCGGTCTCAGTTTCCTGGTTATTCGAAAACGGCGCGTCCTGGTGGGCGCGCCGTTTTCGTACGTGTTTCGCGCGTCTCGCCTCGCACGATTCGTTCCCACGAACTGTTCACGTTTGTGACCGATTCTTCCTTGTCGCACGTGGCGCAGGGCACGTACGATCGCCGCGATGCGAGCGATTGTGCTGGTGGGGGGAGAGGGAACGCGGCTACGCCCGCTGACTCTGCGCACCCTCAAACAGCTGGTCCCGATCCTCAACCGTCCCCTGCTCGAACATCTGCTGCTGCACCTCAAGTCGCACGGCGTGTCCGACGTGCGGCTCGCGATGACGCGCCACAGCGAGCGCGTCGAGACGCACTTCGGTGACGGCGCAGCGCTCGGCATGCACCTCGACTACGTGTACGAGGACACACCGCTCGGGTCGGGCGGCGCGATCGCGCAGGCGGCCGCAGGCTGGGATGAGCCGTTCCTCGTGTGCAATGGCGACCTGCTCACCGACCTCGATATCACAGCGATGATCGCGGCGCATCAGGAACGCGGGGCCGAGCTCTCGATCGCGCTGTACGAAGTCGAGGACCCCTCGCCGTTCGGCGTGGTGGTGCTCGATAACGACGAGCGCATCACGCGCTTCGTGGAGAAGCCACCGCGCGAGACCGCGCCGTCACGAATGATCAACGCAGGCACATGGCTGTTCGAGCCGAAGCTGCTCGCGGAGATGGATCCGACTCGATTCAACCGCGTCGAGGACGATCTGTTTCCGATGCTGGCGAACAGCGGACGCCAGATGGTTGGCTTCACGCATCGTGGGTTCTGGCTCGATGTCGGCAACCCGGATGTCTACCTGCGCGCGAACCTCGAGATTGTCGGTGGGGCAGTGCCGGCGCTGTTGCCGAGCGACTGGCCGAGCAACGGACTCGCAACGAGCACCGCACAACTCGATGGCAACGCGCACGTCGCGGCGCCGGCACTGCTCGGTGCGGGCACAACGGTGGCGAGTGGCGTCGTGCTGCGCGGGCCAGTGGTGACGGGGCGCAACGTCTCGATCGCCGCGGGTGCGCGCGTGAGTGGTTCGGTGCTGTGGGACAACGTGAC
>JBAXNX010000042.1:0-9148 GCA_037133575.1 Chloroflexota bacterium | reverse complement strand
ATCCGACCGCTCCCTCCTCTTCCGTGGGTTCGGACACTCACTTGCCAAGCTGAGTCAGGCCTGGGTTGGTAGCTGAGCGCTGCGACCCAGTGCACCGTCAGGCGCTATCCGGTCACGTGCGGCAGCATGAACGGGATGGATGTCACACATCGTCCATCGATCCCCGACATCGCCACCGACGAGCAGTGCTCCCCGCGATTCAAGCAGATCGCCTCGCTCTATGGCTCTGCGCCGGGCCGGTGCTGGGCGATCCGCGGATCACGCTCACCGGGCGTCTGCCGTACCTCACCGGTTTCTCAACACGGGGCACCTATGTTTCCGCCGTCGCTCTTCCAGGTGCGACCCGCGCTGAGGGGTGCCATGAAGACAGTAGTCGCCGGCGGCGGTGGGTTCATCGGTTCGAATCTTTGCAGACGGCTCCTCCACGAGGGGCGCCAGGTGGTCTGCATCGACAACTTCGTCACCGGACGTCACTCGAACATTGATTCGCTGCAGGACTATCCCGCGTTCGAGTTGATCGAGGCGGACATCATCGAGGGGGACCTTCCCGACCTCGGTCCGCTCGATGAGGTGTACAACCTCGCGAGTCCCGCGAGTCCTCCTGGCTATCAACAGAAGGCGCTGCAGACGCTCCGTGTGAACTCCGAGGGGACGCGGCACCTGCTCGACCTGGCCGCTCGAGGTGGTGCTCGATTCGTCTATGCGAGCACTGACCTGCCCCCGGTATTCATACCACTTGGAGAGTTAGTGTTTCATCCCTGAGCAGCGGTGCTCCTGCCATGACCTCCGGTGCCGGGGACCGGTAGCCGAGCGAGCTGTGCGGGCGGATGCGGTTGTACTCGTTGCGCCACGCCTCGATCAGGACCTGTGCCTCGAGCAGGGTGTCGAAGCGTTCGCCGTTGAGGTGCTCGTCGCGCAGCCGGCCGTTGAAGGACTCGATGTAGCCGTTCTCCCAGGGACTACCGGGCTCGATGAAGAGCGTCTGCACGTCGACGCGGCCGAGCCACTGCCGCACTGCACGCGCGGCGAATTCCGATCCGTTGTCCGAGCGGATGTAGGTCGGTGGCCCCCGCCGGACGAACAGGTCGGCGAGCACGGCCAGCACCTCCTGTGAGGTGAGCCGCCGCGCCACCTCGATCGCCAGGCACTCGCGCGTGTACTCGTCGACCACGGTGAGCATCCGGAGCTTCCGGCCATCGGCGGTCCGGTCGAAGACGAAGTCGTAGGCCCAGACGTGGTTCGGATGCTCGGCGCGCAGCCGGAGAATCGACCCATCGGCCTGCCATAGCCGCCCACGCTTGGGCTGTTTGGCAGGGACGCGCAGGCCCTCTTCACGCCACAGTCGCTCGACGCGCTTGTGGTTCACGTGCCACCCCTCTCGACTGAGCAACGCGGCCACCCGGCGGTAGCCGTAACGACCGAACCGCGTCGCCAGCGCCACGATGCGGGCCCGCAGGGCCTGCTCGTCCGACGACTCGCGTGGCACGTAGCGTTCGGTGGCGCGCGCCTGCCCGACGACGAGACACGCTCGTCGTTCCGAGACCACGAACTGGTCCTGTAGCGATGAGACCGCCCGGCGGCGCTTCGCCGGGCTCAGAAGTTTCCCCGGGAGAGCTCCCGCAACATCGAGTTGTCGAGCGCCTGGTCGGCGACGATCTTCTTGAGCTGGGCGTTCTCGCGCTCGAGCTCCTTCAGCCGCTTCGCCTGATCGACCTTCATCCCGCCGTATTCACGGCGCCAGCGGTAGTAGGTCTGCTCGCTCACCCCGAGCTTGCGCGCCACCTGCCCGACCGACTGCCCCTGCGCCAGGCCGACCTCGGCCTCTCGCAGCTTGCCGATGATCTCCTCGGCACCGTACCGCTTCCGCTTCGCCACCATCCGAAGACCCCTTCCTGTCCACCGCGATTCTCTCGCTCGCGGTGGATCTGCTTCAGGGGGTCAGGTCAGCCCAGCCGCGTGCGTCGACATCAGCGTGCGGTGGGCAACGGGAAGCTGACCAATCCCTCTGACCCAGGGCGCGTGTCCTGTGTATAGACACGTCCGTTGGTCTGGTCGTACGCGACGGAGCCGCCTCCGCGCGCGCCAGCTGAGACACACGTCAGGAAACGCACGGGTGATCCTGAGTACATCCCGATCACCGGTTTGTCGTCCAGGCGGGACGCGAACAAGAACTGATCAATGACCGAATCGTAGATCGTCGTGTTCCCGAACCCGACCTGCGGGAACGTCTCAACGACCCGCTCAGTCGCGAAATCCCACAGGGCCGCGTGCGGGTAGCCCGAACGCGCGCTGCAACCGAGCAGCGCCTGGTTCGTGTGCTCGTTGATGGCGAGACCGTTCGCGCTACACGCGTCCTCGACATCCCACACATGTGACGTGACGAGTCGCACTGGATCGAATTGGAAGAGGCGGTTGGTGCCGTTCACGACGAGGTAGACCATGCCGTCTACGGGGTTGAAGCGCGGCTGCTCGACGCCCGGCCCGAGATCGTCGATGCGCGCGATTACCTCGTTCGTGTGTGCATCAATGACGGTGATGAAGCCATCGTCGCTGTTGCCGACCCACAGTTGCTGGTGTAGCGGGTCGTAGTCCATCTCATCGGCGCGCTTCTCCCCGCCAGTATTCGGCCGCGCGATCACGGTCTGGTAGGTCGCCGATGCGGGATCCGTGTCGATCACGGCCACCGTGCTATCCGCCAAGCCCGCATATGCGCGGTGCAAGTCTGGCGCTACGGTGACGCCGTTGGTTGGGGAGCCGGTGGGCACGGTGAGCAGGTACTGCCCAACCGGCTTGGAGATGTCGATCACGTCGACGCCGACCTTGGTGCGGTTGGCGAAGTAGAGGCGGTGTGCGGCCTGGTCGATCGCCATGATGTTGCTTGAGAACGGTTGTCCCGGCGGCAACTGCAGATCGATATGGGTCAGCGCCACGTCGGACGGGACAATGGCCTCGGTCGTCATTGGTGGGCTCCTACGCTATCCATTTCTTGACGCAACGAGCCGTACGAGATGCGTCTCAATACGGGCTGCCGCCTCGAGCGTTACGTCCGCACAGCTGTCCTACGGCATCGCAAAGGACAGAAGCGCCGGCTTCCCGTCTTCGTATGCCGGCGCGTACACGACGTTGTGCGTCTGGTCGTATGCAGCCCACGAGGCCCCCCGCTCCGTGGGCACCGTCGCGATGAGCGCGGCCGTCGTTCCGTCGAACACCCCCATCACCGGGCCGTCGCGGAATCCCGATGCTGCGAACAGATACTTGTTCGCGATCGGGTCGTAGATCGCCCCGTCACCGGCCCCGCATTCCTCGATCACCGAGGCCACTGCTTGCGTCGTGAGATCCCAGATCACTGTGTGGTTGCGGTCGCGATTGTTGCAGGCGAAGAGTGCCTGGTTAGTCGTCGGGTTAATCGCGAGACCGTTCGGGTGGCAGTCGTCCCCGATTGGGAATGTAGCGATCAGCCGGTCTGTGGCTGGATCGATCTGGTGGAGCACATTGTCACCCGCGCCGGTGACGTAGACGAAGCCGTCAGTGGGGTTGAAACGCGGCTGCTCCAGCGTGCGTCCAAGGTGCTCGATCCGTGCGACGACCTCATTGGTGACGCCATCGATGGCGCTGATGAACCCGTCATCGACACCGTTCACCGCGTGCCGATTCGCTACATACAACTTGCGGTGCACCGGGTCCCAGTCGATGAGGTCCGCGGCACCGTTCCCATTCGTGTCGACTCGTGCGACGAAGGTGTCCTCAGTCGGCGATCCGGCTGCGATGTCGATAACGCCAACGAAGCTGTTTGCGAGACCGACGAAGACCTTGTCGACCTCCTTCGCTACGGCCACACCAAACAAGTTGCCGCGAGTACGAATCGTCTTCAGATACGTCGGGGTGGGCGACGAAATGTCGAACACGTCGACACCACCGCTCCAGTTGTCACCCATGTATAGGCGGTGGGCCGCCTGATCGATGTCGAGCGTATCGACGTACTTCTGGGCCTGGGCCTCCACCGGCACCGCGAACTTGAGTTTCGACAGTTGCAACATCGCCATCACCGGACCTCCTCGCGCCGTCGCGCTCTGTCTCTTGCCCCGCTA
Organism: Chloroflexota bacterium; assembly: GCA_037133575.1. GTDB lineage: Bacteria > Chloroflexota > Dehalococcoidia > UBA2979 > UBA2979 > RH-chloro-G1. Next base: position 5,060 of record JBAXNX010000042.1, on the reverse strand, counting down.
TCACCGGACCCCTGATAGAGATGAACTTGTCCGGACGAGCGGCGGTCCCTGGTAGGGTGCAACGGCATTCCCGATGTAACACCGAGCACAATGTAACAACTGCTACACCGCGCCCGCAATCATGCTCGTGTTAATACCGGCGCCGTCCCCGACTGCCCAGCGGTCACAACCCCTCGGCTTGCTGACCCATGTAGCACCTGTTACATTGTGCTCGGTGTTACATCTGAAGGCTGGGTGTGTGAACTGGTTACTCCTCTCCTACCACGTCCCGGCGCAGCCCAGTGCGCTGCGAGTCGCCACGTGGCGTGCGTTGAAACAGACCGGTGGCGTGCTCGTGAGTCCCGGCCTCTATGCGTTGCCGGACGGACCTGAGCACCAAGCCCTGCTTACCGAGATCACGAGCCGCATCACCCATGGCGGTGGCACGGCGATCACCCTCGCTGCAAACGGCCTGACGCCCGACGACGAGCGCGCGCTTGCGATGAAGTTCGAGGAAGCGCGTCACGACGATTACCGCCAGGTGATCAAGAGCGCGCGCAAGTTCATCGCTCACGTCGAGCAAGAAGACCGCAGCCACGACTACCGCTTCGCTGAGGTCGAGAGCCTCGAGGAGGAGCTTAACAAGGTCCGGCGTCAGCTCGCGCTGGTGCAGGAGCGCGATCCGTTGCATCTGTCACTCGGCGATGAAGCTGCCGAGGCTGTCACGGCCGCCGAAGTGCGGCTGCAGCAATACCTGAACAATGCCTATCAGGAGGAAAACATCGAATGAGTGCCACAGCCTTCTTAGTCGCCGCCACATTCCTCGCCTCCGCCGTTGAGGCGGTCGAGGCGCTGACGATCGTACTCGCTGTGGGCCTGACCCACGGCTGGCGTACAGCGTTGCTCGGCGTGCTCGCCGGATCGCTCGCGCTCGCTGCGATCGTCGCGCTGCTCGGCCCGGCGCTCGTTTCAGTCATCCATCTTGAGCAACTGCAGATCGTGATCGGCGTGCTGCTGCTGATCTTCGGCCTGCAATGGCTACGCAAGGCGATCCAACGCTCAGCCGGTCAGCGTGCGATGCATGACGAGGACGCCATCTTCCAGCGCGAAGTCGCCGCGCTTGGTGCGACGCCTGACCCCGTGAAGTCCGACATCGACTGGAACGGCTTCGTCGTCTCCTTCAAGGGCGTCTTCCTTGAGGGGCTCGAGGTTGTCTTCATCGTGCTGACGTTCGCCGCCAGTCGAGGCGCCGACGCACTTGGGCCGGCGATTCTTGGTGCGGTGCTCGCGTTCGTGCTCGTGTGCGCTGTGGGTGCCGTCGTGCACCGTCCCCTCGCACGCGTGCCGGAGAACACCATCAAGTGGGTGGTCGCTGTGCTGCTCATCTCGTTCGGCACCTTCTGGGGCGGCGAGGGCATCGGCGTCGAATGGTCGCTCGGTGACCTCACCATTCCCGTGCTCGCGGCGGTCTACGCTGTCGCCGGCCTGGCGCTGACGAGCATGCTCGCGAGGCGCACCGCCGCGCTCCGTATGCGCACGGAGGGGGCGGCACGATGAAATACATCACCGGCTTCGCGATGTTCTGGTGGGACTTCATCGTCGGCGACTCGATCGCGCTCGCTATCGGCGGCCTCGCCGTGTTGTTGGTCGCGGCTGGCCTCGTGCGCGCTGACCAGCAGATGGCCGTGCAGCTCGCGATGCCGCTGATCGTCATCGCCACGCTCGCCGTGAGCCTGCTGCGAGGCGACACGTAGCGTCGAGTTGTCGAGCGGACTCTGAGGTGAGCGGATCGGGTTGGCCTGCCCCCCTACACTCCGGTCATGTGCGGACGCTTCACACTGACGGAGGACAACCGCGAGTGGGTCGCGGAGCGGCTCGGAGTGCCTGTCGATCAACTCGTCGAGGACACATACCGCCCGCGCTGGAACATCGCCCCGACCGACACGCACTGGATCGTTCGGATGCAGCACGAAGACCGCGAGGCGCTGCCGGCCAAGTGGGGACTGATCCAGTTCGGTTCGAAGGACGCGAAGCGCGCCGCCGCGCAGATCAATGCGCGCGCCGAGACCGTGGGCTCACGCCCGGCCTTCCGCAACGCGTGGCGTAAGAGCCGGCGCTGCGTCGTGCCGGCGGACGGCTTCTTCGAGTGGACCGGCGACAAGAAGGATCGGCAGCCGATCTGGTTTCACCGTCCTGATGGCGAGCTCATCTTCTTCGCCGGCCTCTACGAATCCTAGCAGCCGACCCCCGACACGTGGCAGCGGACATTCACGATCATCACCACTACGCCGAACGCGCTGCTTGAGCCGATCCATGACCGTATGCCGGTGATCGTCCCGGCGGATCGCGTCGACGACTGGCTGTTCCAGGGGAACAAATCGGATAGCGTCGCCGACCTACTCGTCGCGGCTCCCGAGGACTACCTCATCGCCACGCGGGTAAACCCGCGCGTGAACTCCGTGAAGAACGACGACCCCGCCTGCCTCGAACCAGTGCTCTAGCCACACGTCGGCCCGGGGCTAGCGCCCTGCGTCACCATGGAGGAGGAGGCAGCGAAGATGCACTTGTTCAAGAAGAAGCGCTCCCGAGGCAACCGACTCTTCATGAGTCTCGCCATCCTGTGGGACCTCGCATGGCGAGTCGCGGCGGTCCGTGTGGCTTTCAAGCGCCACCAGATAAAATGGGCGATTTCGCTCGCGACGGTGAGCAGCATGGGCGCACTGCCGATGTTCTACCTGTGGCGTCAGCGCGGGCTGCGCAGAGGCCAGGCTCACGGAGCTGCGATCGGGTCTGAACTCGAGGGGTGGGGGCCTGCGTGACGGATGACGCCGAACGCCTGAACATCGAGGGCTGAGGGGCGCAATCAGCGGGGATCAGCGCAGGAGCAGACGTCACCGTCGATCCGACGCGTCTCGAACGCGCTGAGTGACTCCGTTCTCGTGAAGGTCGGAACCATCACTGGATCGTGGTGGGTGACGAGACGAGGGTCTGAGGGCGCTAGACTGGGTTCTGTGCGTAGTACGCGCACACCTGCGCTCAGACGCGACGCTCGAACGTGACTCGGATGACGCTCTTCGTTCGGAGCGGGAGCGGCGCGCCTCCGAGTGCGACGCCACGCGCGAAGCTCGTCGGCTTTCCATGACTCGATCGGTGTCGATGCGCTGCGCCGCCAGGAGCGAGAGTGCGGAGTTCCCGCGGACACGCGACCTGCACGGGTGCGCAGCGCCCGAGCAGTGGGCTCGCTCTTGTGAGCTGCTCAGTTCCCGCGGGTCCGGGCGTGCAAGCCGATACAGTTAGGTCAGCCAGAAAGCTCCAGCGTGAGATGGAGAGCGATGCCGCCTGTTGTACTCACCACTGGACGAACATCGGCATCACCACGTGGACGTAGCGGTCGTCGCCGACCGGACGGAGCACACCAGGTGCCGAGGGGGACGAGGTCTCGATTGCCACTCGGTCGGTGCCGAGGACGTTGAGCACTTCCATCAGGTAGCGGCTGTTGAAGGCGATCTTCGCCTCTTCGCCGTTCACGACAGCGTCGATCTCGCCTTCGTTGTTGCCGACTTCCTCGGCGCGGGCGGTGACGAGTAGGCGGCCCGGCGCGCCGGCCTCGCCTGGCGAGGCGATGAGGCGGACGATGCCGGAGCCGTCGCGCGCGAAGATCGAGGCGAGACGCGTCTCCTGCTTGAACTCGTTGACGGACACCTCGGTGTGCGTTGCGGAGCTTGCCGGAATGAGCTGCTGGTAGTTCGGGAACGACCCCTGAATGAGGTTCGCGATCAGCGTCGCGTGGCCGAGGTCAAATAGCACCTGGGTTTGCGCCGAGTTCACGGTCATACGTGCGGGCTGCGTCGCTTCCACGAGCAACCGCGACAACTCACCGAGTGCACGAGCCGGCACGATGACCTCGCGCTCCTGGCCCGCACCGTTGAGGTCGAGCTGGAACACCGCGAGGCGGAAGCCATCGGCGGCGGCAAGGCGGATGCCGGCCGGGCCGATGGCGAAATGCACGCCGGTCAGTACGGGACGAGAGTCATCGGTCGCTGCGGCGAACACGACGTGCTCGAGAGCTTCACGCAGCCGTTCGGCATCAATTTCGATGGCGCCTGCACCTTCGACAGAAGGGATGGGCGGGAACTCGTCGGGGTCCATGCCGCCGATCGATGCAGCGTTGCGAGCACAGGACAGGCTCACCTGGCGTGAGCGCTCGGCGAGCGTCATCTCGATCTCGTCGCGCGGCAGTGTGGCGACGAAGTCTGAGAGTAGGCGCGACGGCATCGTAATCGTGCCCGGCTGCGAGACGGTCGCTGCGATCGAGTACGTGATCGCGATCGTCTCGGCGTCGGTGGCGGACAACTTCAGGCCAGACTCGGACGCTTCGACGAGCACGTGCTGGGTGATGGGGAGGACCGAGCGTGCGGGCACAGCGCGGGATACCGCGCTCAGAGCCCGGTGGAGCTGATCCTGCTGACATATCACACGCATGGGCACGGCTGCTCTCGCTCGAAATGCTCAATGGATTGAGCAGATCAGTTGCTCACGAGAGTATACGAATACACGTGATCGAGCACAACGGAAGCGGCTACGAGGGGAAGACCCGCCCGTGGCGGGCGCGGGCTGCCTCGAGCCGTTGTTGCAGTCGAGCGAGGTCGTGCGCGCCGCCGATGTCCAGTTGCCCGAACGTGCCGTCGGGCCGCAGGTGCTCATTCTCGAACGCCTGCATCGCTTCGAGGGCGGCGGCTAGCTCCGCGTGCACCGCCTCGGGGTCGTCCGGATCCTCGATGCGGTCGAGTCGGTGCTCGTCGTCGGGCATGACGCCGGCGCTAGCCTGCCTTCGCGCCTGCGAGTGCCGCTGCAGCCGCCTCGATGGTGCGGTCGATCAGCGCCTCGTCGTGGGCGAGCGAAACGAACCAGCACTCGAACTGCGAGGGCGGGAGCAGCACGCCCTGATCGAGCATGCCGGCGTGGAACTTGGCGAAGGTCGCTGTGTCGGCCTCACGGGCCTCGGCGTAGTTGGCCGGGGTCGAGGCGCGGAAGAACGGCGTGAGCGCCGAGCCAGCTCGAGCCACGGAGAGTGGGATGCC
>JBAXNX010000041.1:0-9363 GCA_037133575.1 Chloroflexota bacterium | reverse complement strand
GACCCGAAGCAGCGCGTTGAAGAAGGCTCCTGGCGAGAGACGTGGATCTTCGTGCAGGCCGCCATCGAGGTGATCGGGCCGCTGCTCGCGGTGTTCATGACGGTCATCATCGCGATCATCGTGTCGCTGGGGCTGCTGCTGATCGATGTGCGGCTGATGGTGATCCCTGGCTCGGCGGTCGCGGCGGGGTTGTTCTGGGTGTGGCGTCGCGAGAAGCGACAGCACGCCGCAGCCGAGGCGGCGCTGCGCGACTGAGCGTCGCACTGCACAACTCGAATCACGTAGAAGGTCAGGCACGTGAGCACGGAGCTGATTGAGCGCTATCTGGCGCTGGTAGCGAACCCTGACTCGACGCCTGCCGACTTCGACGACCTGCTCCACCTCGAGATGGTGTTCACCGAGCGCCCGAACATGTTCAGCCCGACAGGATCAGTGCGGCCTCGTGCCGTGATGTTCGAGGGCGTGGCGAAGGGCCGCGCGATCCTCACGGGCCAGTCGTACGAGGTGCCGCGGGTGCTGTGGCGTGGCGAGACCTCGATCGACCTCGGGCCACCGCCCGCCGGGACGACGCTGCAGTGCGACTCGGCGATGTCTTCGAGTTCCGCGACGGGCTGATCGTGACGCAGGAGAACTTCGACTGCTTCGCACCACCGACGCCGCCCGCGTCTTCGTCGAGCTAACGTCGAGCCGCGGCGGCCGCCACTTCACCATTGCCGTTCGTAATTCTCGCCATTTGGCACTAGGAAAACGGCCGGTAGTGCCTATCCTTTATGTCAGGGGTGTTGCGAGCCAACGCGACGAATCCTCGCTCGCCGCTCGAGCGGCCCGCAGCACCCCCTTTTTCTCGCCTATTCCCACCATCACTCGTGCATCCGCCTCAGTACTCGCTCGCTCGGCTCTCTCGTGGCGCGATGCCGCGATGCGGTACCCTGACGCCATGACGACCACGACCACCCTGGCTGAGCGCCTCGCCGGCGTGCGTGCCCGCATCGACGCCGCGTGCGTCGCTGCCGGCCGCAATCCGAGCGACGTGACGCTGGTGGGTGTCTCCAAGACTCACCCGGTCGAGGCTGTGCAGGACGCCGTGCAGGCGGGCCTGCTGGACCTGGGCGAGAACTGGGAGCAGGAGCTGGTGCCGAAGGCCGAAGGGGCCGCGGCACTCGGGCTGGCGCCACGCTGGCACTTCATCGGTCACCTGCAGCGCAACAAGGTGCGCTCGGTGATCCCGCACATCGCCTCGCTGCACTCGCTCGACTCTGAGCGGCTCGCGGACGAGCTCGAGCATCGGCTGGCACAGGGCAACCTCGCGCCGCTCGAGTGCTTCATCGAGGTCAACGTCGCGGACGAGGATAGCAAGACTGGCGTGGCGACCCGCGACGTTACGGCGCTGCTCGCACATGCGCGCACGCTGCCGCACCTGAACGTGGTCGGGCTGATGACGGTCGCACCGGAGTCGCACGACGATGTCGAGGCGACGCGCCCGGTGTTCAGCGAGCTGCGGACGATGGCGCAAGACCTCGGGCTCTCGCAGCTGTCGATGGGCATGTCCGGCGACTACCTCGTGGCAATCGAAGAGGGTGCGACCCTCGTACGCATCGGGACGGCGATCTTCGGCCCGCGCCGAGTTTCGTAAGCACACATACAGAACGGGGACGCGGGTGCGCATCGGCATCATCGGCGGCGGATTCATGGGCGAAGCATTCCTGCGCGGCTTGTTGCGCGGATTGGTCGCGACGCCAAGTGACATCGCGGTCGCCGAGGCGTCATCCGCTCGACGCGCTGCACTGGCCGAGCACAACGTGCGCCTCACCGAGGACGTGCAGTCGGCGTGCATCGGCGCGGACCTCGTGCTGCTCGCGGTGAAGCCGCAGGACCTGCCGAGCGTGGCGGAGTCGATGCGCGGTGCACTGGGACCGAACGCAGTGCTCGTCTCGATCGCCGCGGGCGTGAAGCTCGAGACGCTGCAGCGGCACAGCGGACACCGCGCCAGTGTGCGCGTGATGCCGAACCTGCCGGCGGCGATCGGCGAGGGCGCTGCGGTGTTCCTCGCGGCACCCGAGGTGACAGACGCGCAGCGCGCGAACGTGCGCGCCGTGCTCAATGGCGTTGCGACGGCGGTGATCGAGGTCGTTGATGACGACGCGGTCGACCTCGCGACGGCCGTGCACGGGTCGGGTCCCGCGTACATCTACCTCGTGATCGAGGCGATGATCGACGCAGCGGTGCGACTCGGGATGAAGCGGCCCGATGCGACGGCGCTCGTGCTTGCAACGGTCGCGGGATCAGCGCGCTACGCGATCGAGTCGGGCGAGCACCCGGCGGCGCTGCGCAACGCGGTCACCTCACCCGGTGGCACAACGGCGGCTGCACTCGCGGAGCTTGAGGCGGCCTCGATGCGCTCGGCGATCGACGACGCGATCGATGCTGCATATATGCGCGCCCAGGAACTCGGAGACGATTAGTGGACGCCGTCGCGTATCTCGCGAGCATCGTGAACATCTTTGTGAACGTGCTGATCTTTGCGATCTTCGCGCGCTCGCTGCTGTCGTGGTTTCCGATCGATAAGAACGGCTTCGTGTTCCAGGCACTGGACTCGGTGACGGACCCAATCCTCGTACCACTGCGCAAAGTGATCCCGCTGATCGGGATGATCGACATCACACCGATGGTGGCGATCTTCGTGCTGTTCGCGATCTCCTCGGCGCTGCAGGCGGCGTAGCGGCGTTCCGCCGTTTTCGCCCAGCGGTTCAGTGCTCGGGCGAGGGCCATTTGCGCTGCCTATCGTCACGTGGCAGTAACCGCGCAGCGAGCGAGGCTCCGCGAACTATTCGTTGGCTAGCGCACTAGTCGCTCTCCTACTTCCTCGAACGCCAGGCCCTCAACGACGATCTTGGTCAGGAACTGTGCAGGTTTCCGCGCGAACTTTTGGCCTAAAATGCCTGCAGAGGTATTGACGAATTGGAACGCCCGTTCTAATCTCCCCGCAATGCGGTCGGGGGACCTCATTCGGCGGAACTGAACCGGCACATCCAGGAGACGAGCAATGGCGAGCCAGGCGAACGACAAAGCAGCTGCCAACCAGGCCGAGAAGCGTCGAGAAGACCTCGGCAAGGCGCTGGACCAGATCACCAAGGACTTCGGCAAGGGCGCGATCATGCGCCTGGGCGACGCTGGCGCGCGGCTGAACGTCTCCGCCATCCCGACCGGCTCGCTCTCTCTCGATATCGCGCTCGGCATCGGCGGCATTCCGAAGGGCCGTATCACTGAGATCTACGGCCCTGAGTCTGCCGGCAAGTCGACGCTGGCCCAGCACATCATCGCCCAGGCGCAGCGCGCGGGCGGCATGGCGGCCTACATCGACGTCGAGCACGCACTCGACCCGGAGTACGCGGCCAACTGTGGCATCGACATCGAGAACCTGCTCATCTCCCAGCCGGACACCGGCGAGCAGGCGCTGGAGATCGCCGAGGCCTTGATTCGCTCGAACGCCGTCGACATTGTGGTCGTCGACTCCGTCGCCGCCCTGGTGCCGCGCGCGGAGATCGAAGGTGACATGGGCGACTCGCTGCCCGGCCTGCAGGCCCGCCTGATGTCGCAGGCGCTGCGCAAGCTCACCGGCGCGGTGGCGCGCTCGAACACTGCCCTGGTCTTCATCAACCAGCTGCGCGAGAAGATCGGCGTGATGTTTGGCTCTCCGGAGACCACTCCTGGTGGCCGCGCACTGAAGTTCTACTCGTCGGTGCGCATCGACATCCGCCGCGTGGAGTCCTTGAAGCAAGGCACGGTTATCATCGGCAACCGCGTGCGCTGCAAGGTCGTGAAGAACAAGACCGCGCCGCCGTTCCGCCAGGCTGAGTTCGACATTATGTTCACCGCCGAAGAGCACGGCATCAGCCGCGAGGGCGACATCATCGACCTGGCTGTGCAGTTCGAGGTCGTGAAGAAGCTCGGCTCCTTCTACTCCTACGGCGACCAGCGACTCGGTCAGGGTCGTGAGGCCTCGAAGGGCTTCCTGCGCGACCACGCGGCGCTGTCCGCGGAGATCGAGGAGAAGGTCCGCGGCGCTGCCGGTGTGAAGGGCTTCGTGCCCTCCCCGGAGAACGCCGGCGACGACATGCCCGAGGATGTGGAGGACGAGGTCGAGGCGACTCCCGCCCTGTCGCTGGACCTCTAGCCCACGCCCGGAAGCACCAGCCCGAGGGGGCGTCGGCCATGCGCCGGCGCCCCCTCGGCATATCTCCGCCCTATGCCCAGGGCCGACCTCTGGGGGCACCTCGGGCGCTAGTCGGTAGCCGTCCCCCTGCCCGCAAGCGGTGTTAGGATGGGTTCTGGCAGAGCGTCGCTCGCTCGCCCCAACTGACCAATCCAGCGCGGCCCACCCCGTGCTGTCCCTGAACCGGAGCCTGCATGAACCTCGTGGAACTGATTGAGATCGTGATCGCCTTCGCGATCGGCGGTGGTGCGACGGTGCTCGCGCTGCGTCTCGGCGGCCGCGATGTCGTGCGCGACGCCCGTCGCCAGGCCGACCGCATCGTGGCGGAGGCCGAGGACAACCGCCGCGCGACCCAGATCGCCGGCGAAGACGATGCCCTGAAGTACAAGCGCCAGGCTGAAGAGGAGCTGCGTGAGCAGCGCCGTGAGGTCAGCCGCGGTGAGCGCCGACTCGAGCAGCGCGAGGAAGCCCTCGAACGCCGCATGGAGCAGGCCGAGCGCGGTGAGCAGTCGCTGCGCGACCGCCAGGCGGCACTCGACCGCGCGGAGCAGACCATTGGCGAGCGCCAGGCCGACGCGGAGACCGAGCTCGCTCGTGTCGCGGGCATGACGTCGGAGGAAGCACGCCAGATCCTGCTCGATAACCTCGAGATCGAGCTGCGCGACGAGTCCGCTCGCCGCGTGCGCCAGATGGAGACGACCGCGCGCAACGAGGCGGACACGCGAGCTCGCAAGACGCTCGCGACCGTGATCCAGCGCATGACCTCGGAAATGACGGCAGAGACGACGGTCTCGGTCGTGCCGATTCCGTCGGACGAGGTGAAGGGCCGCATCATCGGGCGCGAGGGTCGCAACATCCGCGCCTTCGAGGCCGCGACCGGCTGTGACCTGATCATCGATGACACGCCGGAGGTGGTGACGGTCTCGGGCTTCGACCCGGTGCGCCGCGAGATCGCCCGTGTCGCACTCGCACGCCTGATCCAGGACGGCCGCATCCAGCCGACCCGCATCGAAGAGGCCGTCGAGCGCGCTCGCTCCGAGGTCGACCGCTCGATCCAGGAGGCCGGCGAGCAGGCACTCGTCGACGCCGAGGTGACCGGGCTGCACCCGGAGATCGTGAAGACGCTCGGGCGGCTGCGCTTCCGCTACTCGTACGGCCAGAACCAGCTGCGCCACTGCATCGAGACCTCATGGCTGGCTGCCGCGGTGGCCGCCGAGATTGGCGCGGACGTCGAGGTGGCACGCCTCGGCGGCCTGCTGCACGACCTCGGCAAGGCTGTCGACCGCGAGCTTGAAGGCACGCACGCCGCGATCGGCGCCGATATCGCGAAGCGCTTCGGCGTGCCGCGTGCGGTCGTGCACTGCATCGAGGCCCACCACGAAGAGATCAAGCCCGAGACCACCGAGGCGTTCGTCGTGATGATCGCGGACGCGATCAGCGGCTCCCGCCCCGGCGCGCGTCGCGAGTCCGCTGACCAGTACATCCGCCGCCTCGAATCGCTCGAGGCAATTGCGAACTCGTTCGACGGTGTCGAGCAGGCGTTCGCCATCCAGGCCGGCCGCGAGGTGCGCGTCGTCGTGCACCCTGAGGCCGTGGACGACCTCGGCGCTGCACGCCTGGCGCGCGACGTGTCGAAGAAGATCGAGGAGACGCTGCAGTACCCCGGTGAGATTCGCGTGACCGTCGTCCGTGAGACGCGGTCCACGGCGGTTGCCCGCTAGCGATGCGTGTATTGATGGTCGGCGACGTCGTCGGCCGTCCGGGGAGAGACGCGCTCCAGCAGCTGCTGCCTGAGCTGCGGACGTCGCTGTCGCTCGACCGAATCATCGTCAACGGTGAGAACGCCGCGGCAGGCCGAGGCCTGACCGAGCAGATCGCGCGCCAGATGCTGCGGCTCGGCGTGGACGTCATTACCTCGGGCAACCACATCTTCGACGTGCGCGAATTCGTGCCGTCGCTCGACAATGACTGGCCGGTGCTGCGCCCCGCGAACTACCCGCCAGGCACACCGGGACGCGGCATGGTCCGCCTCGATGGCCTCACGGTGATCAACCTGATGGGCCGCACGTTCATGCCGATGCCGCTCGATGACCCGTTCCGGGTCGCGGACGAACTGCTGGAGCAGGTGCCCGCCGGCGACATCATCTTGGTCGACTTCCACGCGGAGGCGACGAGCGAGAAGCAGGCGATCGCGTGGTACCTCGACGGCCGCGTGGCGGCGGTGGTCGGCACGCACACCCACGTGCCGACGGCTGACACGCGCATCCTGCCGGGCGGCACGGCCGCCTGCACCGACCTCGGGATGGTGGGCGCGCGCGACTCGATCATCGGTGACGACGTGAACGCCGTGCTGCAGCGCTTCCTCACGAGCATGCCCACGCGCCTGCCGGTAGCCGAGGGGCCCGAGGTGACGTTCAACGGTGTGGTGATCGAGATCGACGAGCAGACACAGCACGCGATCAGCATCGAACGCGTCGACCGCGAGTGCCTGCTGCGTAACTAGGGCTGGGCAACTCGCTTGAGACACAAGGAGCGGGCTTGAGCATCGGCGACTTCCATTGCCACTCGACGTGCAGCGATGGGCGGCTCACGCCCACGCAGCTGGTCGACCTCGCAGCATCGCGCGGGGTGCGCATCTTCGCGCTGAGTGACCACGACACGCTCGATGGGCAGACCGAGGCCGCCGCGGCGGCGCGCAAGCACCCCGGCTTCACGCTGATCCCCGCGGTCGAGCTGTCCTGCGACGTCCCCGGCACCGAGGTGCACATGCTCGGGCTGTTTGTGGACGTGACGAACGCCACGCTGCTCACTGAGCTCGATCGATTCCGCCGTGGGCGGGTCGAGCGCGCGGAGAAGATGGTCGAGGCACTTGCAGGCCTCGGTGCACCGATCGAGTGGTCTCGCGTGCAGGAGATCGCGGGCGAGGCTTCGATTGGCCGTCCGCATGTGGCGCATGCGCTGCTCGAGCGCGGCCACGTGCAGACGTTCGAGGAGGCATTCGATCGCTTCCTCGGACGCAACGGGCCTGCATACTTCGAGCGCGAGAAGCTCACGCCGTATGACGCGATCGCGCTGATCCGCTCGGCAGGTGGACTGCCGATCTTCGCGCACCCCTCGTTCACGACGGACTACGAGGCGGTCGCGACCGACCTCGCCGCACACGGGCTGTTCGGCATGGAGTGTTACTACAAGGCCTACACGCCGGAGCTTGTCGAGGAGCTCCGCGCGCTGGCGGAACGGCTCGGACTATTCACCTCGGGCGGCTCCGACTACCACGCGATCGACCGCAACGACGAGCGCATGCCGGGCGAGATTCCGCTGCCGGATGAGGTCGCACTCGCAATGCTCGAGCGTGCGCGTGCCGAAGGGTGCCGCATACCGGAGTCGACGCCAGCGTGACCACCGAAACCACTCCGGGCGCTGAGCCGATCATCTACTGCGCACGGCATCCCTCGACGGAGACGGTGCTGCGCTGCGGTCGCTGCGACACGCCGATCTGCCCGCGCTGCCTCGTCTACACGCCGGGCGGCACGCGCTGCCCGGACTGCGCACAGCTGCGCCGGCCGGTGATGTACGAGCTGCATGCGCTCGACTTCGCGAAGGCGGGCGGGGTCTCGATCGCGCTCGCAGGCGTGCTCGGGTTCCTCGGCGCGATTCTGCTGCGGCCGGGCGGTGGCGGGTTCTTCGGACTGATGATCGGCGTACTCGCCGGCGCGGGTGCAGGCTCGCTGGTGGCCGAGGCGATCACGCGGGTGACTCGAGGCAAGCGTGGGCTGCCGATGCAGCTGATCGCCGCGTCGGCGATCGTGGGCGCGTGGCTGCTGCGGCTGACGCTGGCGGGCGCGCTGCCATTCGTGCTGATGGACCTGGTGGGTGCGATCGCGATGGTGGTCGCTATCGCCGCCTCGTGGCAGCGGCTGTCGTAGCGGCCTGTACGTTAGGGCTGGGCGTAGCGCCCTAGCGCATCTTGTCGACGACGGTCAGCAGCACGAGCAGTCCGATGCACGTGCCCGAGACGAGCGCGATGCGCTTGAGCTCGTCGATCATGTACGGGGCCTCGCGCTCGACGAGGCGGGCCGGGCGGCTCAGGCGCTGGGTCGAGATCGCCTCGTGACCCTCGTGCTCGGCACGCGCGCCGTCGTAGGTCGGGCGCGGCGGCAGTGAGCGGCGGCGGGCGGCGAGGCGGCGAGGCGTTGGTTCTGGCACGGTGGTCTCCTGCTGCCAGTGTATGGCCCACCCGCTACAGGCGCATCGAGGCGGTGCCGTTGACCCCTGCCGGGGTGCCCCGTTAGCATGGCTTCCACGCGGCCCCGTAGTGTAGCGGCCTAACACGCCACCCTGTCACGGTGGAGACCGTCGGTTCGAATCCGATCGGGGTCGCCATAACCCGCTAGCACGAGACTCGGTCTCGAATCGACGCCACCTTCGGGTGGCGTTTCGTGCTGCGATCGAACAAATCGTCACTACACCTGATAGCACGTTAGGCCATGGAGGCCGACTGCTGTAGATTCCCAACCGAAAGGGGGGCGTATGCAGTCACGCGAGCCAGCCCGCCAGACTCGGCCCTACGGCGCGTTCCGCGCGGAGGAGATGATCCTCCGTGATTACCTCGCCGCCGACCGGACGATTCTCGCAAACGAGCGGACGCTACTGTCTTACATCCGAACCGCGCTCGCCTCTGCCGGCGGCGGCGTCGCGCTAATCCACTTTCTCGAAGGCCCGGTATTCGAGACGACCGGCATCCTCCTGATCGTGGCTGGATTCGGCACGGTCGCCTTTGGTGCCGTCCGGTATCGCCAGATGCGGAGGCGCATTTCGGTACTCGGGGAACCGCCGACCGACGAGAACGTCCGGTCGATCCTTCAGGCGAACAAGGACGAGAACGTCTGACTCAGTCTCGCCTCGTACGCCACCTTCGGGTGGCGTTCTCATTGGCGTCCGGACTTATCGATCGAGCGCTATGCCTCGGGGTCGACGAGTCCGTCGAGCAAGCTGTCGTATTCGTCGCCGACGACCACGTGCACGACCTGGGTGCCCAGGCGCTCCTCGACCTCACTGCCCGTGCTGACGCCTACGATCTTCCCCAGGACCGCGTTCACTCAGAATTATCAGCATTATGTCGTACGGGATTGTGGGCCGATACTGGAAGG
>JBAXNX010000040.1:0-9463 GCA_037133575.1 Chloroflexota bacterium | reverse complement strand
GCTCAGTCGCGCCACGCTTGACGGTGCGCACCGTCAAGCGTGGCGCGACTGAGCAGACGCAGATCACGCGCGTCAACGGGTCGCCCGCGATCCTCGTCGCGATCGGTCAGCAGAACGGCTCCAACCTCACCGACGTCACGGACTCCGTGCGCGCCGCGATGCCGACGATCAAGGGCGTCATTCCAACGACGAGCGAAATGGTCGTCGTGCAGGACACCACGCCGTTCGTGCGCGCCTCGCTGACCGGCATCCAGGAAGAGCTGACCTTCGCGGTCATTCTGACGAGCCTGATCCTGCTGCTGTTCCTGCACAACGTGCGCGCGGCCGGCATCGTGCTGCTGTCGATTCCGACGACGCTGCTCACGACGTTCGTGCTGATGGAGTTCATGGACTTCAGCCTGAACTTCCTCAGCATGCTGGGCCTCACGCTCACCATCGGCATCCTTGTCGACGACTCGATCGTGGTGCTGGAGAACATCATGCGGCACCTCGAGCGCGGCGAGAAGCCGTTCGAGGCGGCGCTGAACGGTCGCGCCGAGATCGGTCTCGCGGCCGTCGCGATCACATTGGTGGACGTCGTGGTGTTCGCACCGACGGGCCTCGTCAGCGGGCAGATCGGCGGGTTCTTCAAGGAGTTCGGCTTCACGATCGCGGGCGCCACGCTGATCTCGCTGTTAGTCTCGTTCACGCTGACGCCGCTGCTGGCCGCGCGCATCATGAAGGCGAAGCCGCCCGAGGGCTCACAGAACATGATCGAGCGCTTTGGCGCGCGCTGGGACCGCGGGTTCGAGGGGTTCGAGCATCGCTACCGCCGGATCCTCGACTGGTCGTTGTCGCATCGGCTCGTGGTGTGTGGCTCCGCGCTGGGAAGCGTGGTCGCAGGCATTGCGCTGGTCGCCTTCGGGCTGATCCCCGTCGAGTTCGTGCCGAAGTCCGACAACGGCTACTTCAGCGTGCACACCGAGGCGCCCCCCGGCATCTCGCTCGCCGCGCACAACGCATCGATGTTGCAGGTCGAGCAGGTGCTGATGGCGATGCCCGAGGTGAAGACGGTCACCGCCTCGGTCGGTGTCTCCTCGGGCGGGGTGCTCGGGAGCGGCTCGACCGGGCAGGCCCGCTACGGCAGCGTGACCGTCGAGGTGAAGCCGAAGCGCAGCGGGCGTCGCGACATCTTCGCGATCATCGATGACGCACGCGCGCAACTGGCCGTGGTGCCGGGCGTGAAGCCGAGCGTTGGCGTGACGGGCGGCGGACCCGGTGGCGGGCAGGCTCCCGTCTCCATTCGACTGACCGGCGCGGATTTCGCCGTGTTGTCCTCGCTCGCCGACCAGGTGCAGGCGTCGCTGGAGCAGTCCGACGTGCTTGTGAACGTCGCGAACGGCGCGCCCGTCGGGCAGCCACAACTGGCGATCGAGGTGGACCAGTCGCGCGCCGCCGAGCTCGGTGTGAGCTCCGCGTCGCTCGGGCTCCTCGTGCGGACCGCATTCGCCGGATCGATCGCGACGAAGTACGAGCGCGCCGACGGGACGTTGCAGGATGTGCGTCTCCAGCTGCAGGGCGTCTCGCGCCGCAGCACCGCGGACGTGAGCGATCTGCCAGTGCAGACGGTGACCGGGCAGACCGTGAAGCTCAGCCAGGTCGCGAAGATCAGCGAGACCTCCGGCCCGACGCAGATCGCGCACTACGACCGTGACCGCGTGGTGAACGTGAACGCCGATCTGCAGACGGGAGCGGCGCTGTCCGATGCCGCGCCGGTCGTCGCGCAGGCAATCGCGCAGCTCAACCCACCGCCGGGCTACGTCGCCTCCACGGGCGGCACGCAGGAGGAACAGTCGAAGAGCTTCGGCCAGCTGTTCACCGCGCTGGGTGCCTCGGTGTTGCTCGCTTACCTGCTGATGGCCGTGCTCTACAACTCGCTCTTAGATCCGCTGATCATCCTGTTCTCGTTGCCCGTCGCGCTCGGCGGCGCGATGTTCGGGCTGTTCGCGTTCCAGTACGAGTTCAGCGTGTTCTCGATGATCGGCCTGATCCTGCTCGTTGGCCTCGCGATCAAGAACGGCATCCTGCTCGTCGACCGCACGAACCAGAACCGCGCGCGCGGCCTGTCGATCCACGACGCGCTGCTCGAGGCAGGCCCCGCTCGTCTGCGCGCGATCCTGATGACGAGCCTGACGATCGCAATCGCGCTGCTGCCGACGGCGTTCCAGCTGGGCGAGGGCTCGGAGCTGCGTGCGCCGCTGGCCGCGACCGTGATCGGCGGCATCATCTCCTCGACGCTATTGACGCTGGTGTTCGTGCCCGTGGTCTACATGATGATCAACAGCGCGAGTGAGCGCACCACGGTGCTGGTATCCGCTGCGTTCGGGTGGGGTCGGTGCGACGACGCTGACACGTAGTCACCGATGAACGTCGATCGCGGCACCGCTACGCTCGAGCCCACGCACCGGCCCGAGGACTAGCGCGAGGCTAGTGGGCCGGGGGCACGTCGGTGGACAGCTCCACCGTCATCGTCGTTCCGCTGCGCCCATCGCTCTCCGCTGTGAGGCGTCCGCCGTGCAGCGCGACGATCGAGCGTGCGATCGACAGGCCGAGGCCCGTGCCATGCGCGAATCGCGCGCCGTCGTTCGTGCGGTAGAACTTCTCGAAGATGCGCTCGGTCTCCTGCGGGGCGATGCCGATGCCGGCGTCGCGCACCATCACCGTCGCGCGGCGATTCCAGAGGTGCGTGCTCACCTCGATCTATCCGCCCGCGGGGGTGAACTTCACCGCGTTCTGCACGAGGTTCTCGATCATTTGTCGCAGCCGCTGTCGGTCGCCCCACACCGTCGCGTCGTTGAAGTCGGTACGGATCGTGATGCCGGCGCGCTCAGCGGATGCGCGCAGCTCGTCCACCACCTTGCGGCAGACGTCCGTGAGGTCGGTCTGCACGATGTCCAGCGTCACGCGACCGCCCTCGAGCGCGCCCATGTCGAGGAGGTTATCGACCAGCACGCGGAGCCGATCGGTGTTGCGCTCGAGCAGACCGACGAGGTGCTGCTGCGTGTCGGTCAGCCCGGCGCCGTCGCCCTCGGACAGCATGCTCACCGTCGCCTGGATTGCGGTGAGCGGCGTGCGAAGCTCGTGACTCACCGTCGCCACCAGATCGCGCACGTCGGTGATATCGCGCAGCACCACCACCGAACGGCCTTCGTCTCCGGAGCGACTCACCGCGATGGAGCGCTTGCCGGTCTCGAACAGGTGGTCGCCGGCGGAGTGCGTGGCGTCGTCCGCGGGGCGCAGCAGCGGGAGCACCGAGTTCAGCGGACGACCGATGACTCGCGCTCCTCGGCGCCGAGGATGCGGAGCGCCGCGGGGTTCGAGGCGGTGCAGATGCCGGTGCTGTCCACGACGATCAGTCCCTCGCCGACGCGCAGGAATGCCTCTTCGGCGAGCCGCTCCTGTTCGTCCACGGCCAGTTCGAGACGCGTTCGCTCGGCAGTGGCGGCCTCGAGCCGGTCCAGCATCGCGTTGACGCCGGATGCGCCTCGCCGATCTCGTCCCTCCCGTTGCCGTGCGTGCGGAGGCCCTCGCTGGAGCCGCGGCCGGTGATCTCGTTCATCTCCTCCAGCAGGTGGCGCAGCCGACCGACGACCGTTACATGGATCGCGAACACGAGGACGATCACCAGCACGAGTCCAGTGAGGCCGACGGTGATCAACAGCGCCAGCAGCGTCTCGCCGCTCTGCGCCTCGATCGAACGGACCGCGCCGGTCTCGAGGGTCAGGACGGGCACGCCGTTCAACCCCATCAGCGTCGTGTAGGCGACGATGCGGTTGCCGGGCAGGTGCGCGGTTGGCACCTGCTTTGCCCCACCCTGCGACAGGGCGATCCGCACCTCAGGTGGGAGGTCGGCTGAATCGAGGGCGTGGAACGTCACTTCGACGGACAGCATCTCGGCGAGTCGCTGTGCGTAGTCCTCGTCGAGGAGGCGCGCCATGCCGACGACGCCGCGCGGCGTGCCCGAGCCGTCGCTCATCAGCACCGGTCGTGACGAGACGATCATCGGACCGAGGTTGCTGGCGATGATGCCCGTGGTGTGACCGCTGTTGTCGAACTTGAGGAGCGCGCTGTTCGCGGGAATCGCGTCCGTCAGTCCGCTGATCGGCACCGCGCCGGTGCCGGTCCTGATGACCAGCGCGTTCAGATTGAGCTGGCCGAGGATCTGCGGCGGCAGGTTGCTGGTGATGAAGGCCGGCTTGTGGTCCTAGACGAAGCCGTACATGTCATCCCACGAGGCCCAGTCCGCGAGCAGCACGTCGAGCGCATGTTCCTCGGCGCGGAGCACGCTTTCGGTCCGCATCGACTCTTCCTGTGCGCGGTCCTCCTCGAGGTCCCTGTAGGCCTCGCTGACGATCAGTCGATAGGCGACGAACAGCATCGCCATGATCACGATGACGCTGATCACCGTCGCCAGTGCCGTGCGGAAGCGAAGAGACAAGAGTGGGTCCGAGTTCCGAGGCACGTCTCCTCGATGGTGACGCGGGCGAGGCGTGGTGGTCGCGAACCTGCGACGCGCCATTTGGCAGGTCGAAGGACGGCTTTATTGTCACGTCTGGGTACCGGCTTGGCGAGTTATGGGAGCGTTGAGGTTGAGTTATGGCTCGCGGGCGCGTGGAGAGCGAGGCCGGTATCGTGGGTGCATGAAGCCATGGGAGATCCTTGGTCGCGCACTGACGCCGGACGGCACCAGCCTGGAGCTGCGCCGCCACGATCGCGACTACGTGATCCACGCCGAGGGCTACGACCTGATGACGAGCCGGATGCATGGCTCCGAGGACGCGATGATGTCGCTGGCCTGCCCGCACCCGCAGCCGGGCGCGCGGGTGCTGGTGGGGGGCCTCGGCATGGGCTACACCCTTCGCGCCGCGCTCGACCTGCTGCCCGAGGACGGCGAGGCGGTGGTCGGCGAGCTGATCCCGGAGGTCGTCGAGTGGAATCACGGGCTGCTGGGCCCGCTGGCCGACCATCCCCTCAACGATCCGCGCGTCGAGGTGGTGATGGGCGACGTCGCCCGCGTCATCCGCACCAGTGAGAGTCGCTTCGATGCGATTCTGCTGGACGTCGACAACGGCCCCGGCGCGCCCACGCAGCGCGGCAACTCACGCCTCTACACGCACGCGGGCCTCGGTGCGGCGCATCACGCGCTGCGTCCCGGCGGCGCGCTAGCGGTGTGGGCGATCGATGATGAGCGCGGATTCGAGCGCGCGCTCCGTGCCGCCGGGTTCGTCCCCTCGACGCACCTCGTCACCGCGCACGGCACGCGCGGCAAGCGGCATGTGGTCTTCGTGGGGAAGAAGCGCTAGCCGATCGCGCGAGTGCGAGCCTCCTGTAACGTTGCCGTCACGATCTGCGACGGCGTCCGCCGCGCGGTTGCCCTACGTTGGACGAGACGTTCGTCCGATGGCGCGCGCTGAACAACGGATCGAGGTCGCGATGTTGTGGGCACTGGTCGCACTGGTACTGATCTTCTGGCTCGTCGGGCTGACCGCACATATCGCGGGCGGTCTCATTCATCTGCTGCTGGTGGTGGCGCTCGTGCTGGTCATCTTCAATCTCGTGACGGGGCGACGCAGCGTCTGAGCAGCGTGCTCACGCCTTTTTCATCAGACTGATGAAGACATCCTCCAGCGACGGGGCGATCGGCTCGATCGTCGCGTCGAGGATGCCTGCCTCCGTCAGCGCGCGCGCCATCGACGTCTCGTCGCCGTGCTGCAGTAGTGCGTGGACCGTGTCGCCGTACAGGCTCACGTCGGAGATGTCCGGTTGCTGTCGCAGCACCTCGAGGGCGCGCAGCATCTCGGTGCTGCGTACCGCGAACAGTCGCCCGCGCAGGAAGTGCGCCTTGAAGTCCGCGGGCGTGGCGAGCGCGGCCAGCGTCCCCGCTTGGATCATCGCGACGCGCCCCGCCTGCTCCGCCTCGTCGAGGTAGTGCGTCGTGGCGAAGATCGTCACGCCGGTGGCGGCGAGGCCGTGGATCATCGTCCAGAACTCGCGTCGCGAGACGGGATCGACGCCGGCGGTCGGCTCGTCGAGGAACAGCAGCGGAGGCCGGTGCACGATCGCGCAGCCGAGGGCGAGTCGCTGCTTCCAGCCGCCCGAAAGCTGCGCCGCGAGTTGCCCCTCGCGCCCCTCGAGGCCGGCCATCGCGATGAGCTCGCTCACGCGGCTGGCGAGCGTCGCGCGCGGCACCTCGTAGATGCCGGCGTAGAACTCGAGGTTCTCGCGCACCGTCAGGTCTTCGTACAGCGAGAAGCGCTGGCTCATGTAGCCGATGCGCTGCTTGATCTGCTCCGACTCGGTGCGAATGTCGTAGCCCAGCACGCGCCCGATCCCCGAGGTGGGCGCGATGATGCCGCAGAGCATGCGGATCGTCGTGCTCTTCCCCGATCCGTTCGGCCCGAGGAATGCGAACACCTCGCCGCGCCGCATATCGAACGACACGTCGTCCACGGCGGCGCGATCGCCAAAGCGCTTCGTGAGGTGCTGCACCTCGATCGCCAGTTCAGCGGCGGGAGCCGTCTGTTCGGTGGTCATTCGATCGTCTTCTGGAAGCGCGTGATCGAGATGACCAGCACAACGGTGGCAAAGACCGTGAGTGCGAGCCCCTGCGGCCACAGCACCGACACGCCCACGCCCTTCACGATCACGCCGCGCAGGATCTCGAGGTAGTACGTCATCGGAATGCCGAGGCTCAGCCACTGGAAGAACACCGGCATCCCCTCGCGCGCGTAGAGGAAGCCGGAGAGCAGCATCGATGGGAGCAGCGTGAACATCGTCAGTTGCAGCGCCTGCGCCTGGTTGCGCGCCACCACGGAGATCGCGAGCCCGATCCCGAGCGAGGCAAACAGGAACGGCAGCGTCAGCAGGAGCAGCTCGAGCACCGACCCCTCGACCGGTACATCGAACAGCACGCGCGCGACGAAGAGCGTCATCAGCGTGGAGACGAGGCAGAGCACGATGTTCGGCAGCACCTTGCCGAGCATCAGCTCGCCCGATCGCACCGGCGACACGATCAGCTGCTCCAGCGTCCCGCGCTCGCGCTCGCGCACCACGGCGAGCGCGGTGAGCAGCACGCCCTGCAGTTGCAGCACGAGGCCGATCAGCGCGGGCACCATGAACTTCACGCTCAGCATGCGCGGGTTGTAGAGGACCACCGGTCGCAGCTCGATGCCGCCGCGTTCCGTGCTGCCCGCTCGCCCTGCGCGGTTCAAGGTCTCCAGCGTCACGTTCGCCGACTGCACCTGCGCGATCAGGCCCCCGCTGAACAGCGCGGTCTGCGCCACGCTGGGGTCGGAGCCATCGACGATGAGCTGGGCGGTCGCCTGGCGGTTCACCAGCACGTCGTTGCCGAAGGACTCGGGGATGATCAGCGCGACGCGCACCTCGCCGGTATCGATCGCGTGCATCGCCTCCTCGCGGCTGTCCACCCAGCGGCGGATCGTGAAGTAGCCGGTGTTGTCGAACGCGGCGACGAAGGATCGGCTGCTGGCCGTCGAGGATGCGTCCCACACGACCGTCGCGATGTGATCGGTCACGGCGTTCAGCGCGTAGCCGAACAGCAGTAGTTCCATGAGCGGGATGCCGACGACCAGTCCCAGCGTCACGCGGTCGCGGCGAACCTGGATCAGTTCCTTCCGCATCACCGCCCACAGCCGCGACAGGCTCATTTCGATCCGCTCGTCTCAAATCGCGCGTCGATCGGCATGCCGGGCTTCAGCGAGCCGTCCTCGTTTGTCACCTTCGCCTGCACGCCGAACACGAGGTTCAGTCGATCGGTCTGCGTCTGCACGTTGCGCGGCGTGAACTCCGCCTGCTGGTTGATCGAGGTGACGGTCCCGGTGAACGTGCGCCCGGGGTAGGGATCGGCGGTGATCGCGAGCCGCTGTCCCACGGACACGCGGCCGAGGTCCGCGAGCCGGATGTAGAGCGTGACCTCCAGCGTCGAGGTGTCGCTGACGGCGAGCAGCACCTGCCCCGGCACCGCGACCTCGCCGAGGTGCGCGGGCATCCTCGTCACCACGCCGCTGAGCGGCGAGCGAAGCGTGAAGTCCTGCGCCTGCAAGAGCAACGCTTCGCGCGTCGCGGGGTCGGGGGCCTGCCGGATCTGCAACTGCACCGTTTGATCATCGATCGCCACGACCACGTCGCCGCGGTTGACGTGCGATCCCGCCTGCACCGGCAACGAGGTGATCGCGCCGGCGACCAGCGGGGCGATCACGGTCTCATCCGCCTCGAGCGTGCCGGAGGCGATGAGGGCATCGCTGCCGCCGGGCCAGCGGATCGCGCCGCACGCGGTCGAGGCGAGCATCGATGCGGCGATCACGATGGTCGTCAGTGCGCGTGTCATCACGACGGCTCCTGTTCGATGTTCGCCAGTACCGCGCGGAACGCCGGCACGAGGTAGCGCACGAGGTCGTCCGTCGATGCGGAGGCCATCGGCTCGACGGCGACGAGGTGGCGCATCACGAGGATGCCGATCATCTGCGCCCCGATGACCTCGAGGCCGAGCGCGCCGCCCTCGCTCGTCGCCAGCGCGGAGGAGATGCGTTGCAGCATCGCGTGCATCTTCGCGCGGAGCGCGGGCACGTCCTCGGGGTCGCCCACGCCGGTGCGGAGGACCGCGGAGAACGTCTCGAGGTCCTCGACGAACAGCCGGTCGAGGTAGAGCCGCGCGATGCGCTCCGGCAGCCCGTCGTCGCGCGCGCCCATCGTGGACACGATCTCCTCGCCGAGCTGCGGCCAGCGCAGCGCGGCGTCGAACAGCTCCGCCTTGGTGCCGAAGAAGTGGTGGATCAGCGCGACATCGACGTGGGCGCGCTGCGCGATCTGGCGGGTCGTGGTGCCTCGGAAGCCCCGCGCCGCGAACAGCGAGCGCGCGGCGACGAGGATCTCCGCGCGGCTGTCACCGGCGGCGGCGGGGCGGCGTCCGCTGTGGACGCCGGGCGCGGAGGGCACTCGCAATGAATTCATCGTGCGATGAAATACCAGAACGGGCAGCGCGTCAAGGGCCAATCGTCCTGCTCGCCCTCCCGCCCGGCCTCGACGCTCCGGCACTGACCCGGGGGGTGTGTTATGCTGAGAGCCTCCTCAGCTCTTCGGCGACGTTTCCAAACGCGTCCACCCTGGTACCTGAGCGAACGAACGGTTTGCCGTACCTGTGGTTCGGCCGGTGCCGGTTGTTATGCCGGCTGAAAGTGTTGGTAGTGACTCAGCGTATCTATGTTGGAAATCTCTCGTTCTCCGCGACGGAGGCCGAGGTCAGCGAGCTCTTCAGCCAGTTCGGCGAAGTTGTCTCGTGCGCCCTCCCCACCGACCGGGAGACCGGTCGCCCGCGCGGCTTCGGCTTCGTGGAGATGTCGAACGACGACACCAAGAAGGCGATCCAGTCGCTCGACGGCAAGGACTTCGGCGGTCGCTCGCTGCG
>JBAXNX010000039.1:0-9502 GCA_037133575.1 Chloroflexota bacterium | reverse complement strand
CTCGAAGGTGCCAAGCCGGTCGCCGACCACCTGTTCGCGGCGATTGAGGCCGACATGGATGCGTCGAACCCGCAGTCGCGGTCGCAGGCCGTGGAGACACTCGCTCCGACCGTGTCCGGCATCGTTGACCCGGTTGTGCGCGCACATTATGTACAGCGTCTTGCCCGCCTGGGGCAGGTCGAGGAGCGTACGGTGCTCGCGCTGCTGTCGCGTGGCAGCCGGCCGGCGGCTGTCCCCTCGCAGGCGGAGGTGACGCGTACGGCGAAGGCCGTGGCGGTCGTGCCGGATGGTGAGATGCAGCTGCTCCAGCTGCTATTGCTGCGCGATGACGCGCGCGATGCCGGGCTGGAGCTCGATGCGGACGTGTTCGAGGACAGCACCAACCGGCGGCTTTATGACGCCTGGCTCGAGGTCGATGATCTCGAGGCGCACGCGCTCGACCTCGATGAGGACGTGGCGGAGCGATTGGGGACGGTGCAGGCCTCGGCGGTCGGTGCCTGGGATCCCGCGGCGATCGAGATGAAGCACATCCGCCCCCGCGTGGAGGAGATTGCCAAGCGTCTGCGGCTGCGACGGGCGCAGTCGCGCCTCATCCCTGTAGCCGTAGCACAGGCAACAGCGGTGCTTGAGGCGCGGCGCGCAGATACGACGCCGGCCGCAGAGCTCGAGGAATTGCAGACGGAACTCGCTGCCATGGACGCGCAGGGTCGTGTACTCGTACGGCGCGCGGCGGGTGCTCGGGTTGAGACGACAAGTTACAGTGAAGAGACCGTGTCTTCCGGCCCTGGAGTCGGCGGCAACGGAGTGGAGGGTGCGCATGACTCAGACATTTGAAGAAGCCGGGATGGAAGAGCTCCTGAACAAGGGGCGGCGCTCAGGCCACGTCTCCGCAGACGAGGTGCTGGCTGCGATTCCGGAGGCTGAGGGCAGCCGTGAACGGCTTGCCTCGATCGTGTCGACGCTCTCCGAGAACGGCATCACCGTCCGGATGGACAACAACATCGATCGTGGCGCTGGCGCCGTGGTCGAGGCGGCTCGTCGCATCGTCGACGAGGCGGTCGGCATCGACGACCCGGTCCGCATGTACCTGCGTGAGATCGGCAAGGTGCCGCTGCTCACCGCCGAGGACGAGAAGCGACTGGCGCGCGCGATGGAGGAGTGGATCCACATCGAGGCACTGCGCGAGAAGCTGCTCGACGAGCTGGGTCACGAGCCGTCGCACGCCGAAGTGCTGATGGGCCTGTTCAACGAGTTCCACACGGAGCGCCAGGTGTATGCGGCCGTGAGCCGCCACCTCGAGCTGCCTCGACAGTCGGTGTCGGAGCGCATCGTCGATGCGAAGTTCCGGTCGACGATCGACCGCGAGCTGGACGAGGCTGCGCATGTCGCGCTGCAGGCGGCGATGAAGTGGGACGAGGAGAAGGCGCATGCAGCGCTGATTCGCCTCTCGATCATCACCCACGTCATGCGCCCCGAGCACGTGAAGTGGGCGGCCGACCTCGTCGAGGGTGGCGAGGCGAAGCTGTTCCCGCCCGCGAAGGACCTTGCGAAGAAGCTTGAGAAGGACCATGGGTCTGCGATCAAGTACTACCTCGACAAGATCGCGTACGACGGCGAGCGCTCCGAGCGCCAGCTGACCGAGGCGAACCTGCGCCTGGTCGTTTCGGTCGCGAAGAAGTACATCGGCCGTGGCATGGGTCTGCTGGACCTGATCCAGGAAGGCAATATCGGCCTGATTCGCGCCGTCGAGAAGTTCGACTACCGCAAGGGCTTCAAGTTCTCGACGTATGCGACGTGGTGGATCCGCCAGGCGATCACGCGTGCGATCGCCGACCAGGCGCGCACGATCCGCATCCCGGTGCACATGGTCGAGACGATCAACAAGCTCGTGCGCATCTCGCGCCGGCTGGTGCAGGAGTACGGTCGCGAGCCTACCTCGGAAGAGATTGGCCGTGAGCTCGAGCTGCCCCCGGAGCGTGTGCGCGAGATCATGAAGGTGTCGCAGGAGCCGGTGTCGCTGGAGACGCCGATCGGCGAGGAAGAAGACTCGCACCTCGGCGACTTCCTACCGGACGAGTCGGCGCTGGCGCCGGCAGACGCAGCCTCGCACCAGCTGCTCAAGGAGCAGGTGATGGACGTGCTGTCCTCGCTGACTCCGCGTGAGCGCAAGGTGCTGGAGTTGCGGTTCGGACTCGAGGACGGCCGTTCGCGGACGCTCGAGGAAGTGGGACGTGAGTTCAGCGTGACGCGTGAGCGCATTCGCCAGATCGAGGCGAAGGCGTTGCGTAAGCTGCGCCACCCCACCCGCTCCAAGAAGCTCAAGGACTACCTGGACTAGTCTCCAGACCGCACTGCGTCTTCATCTGAGAGGGAACGTCCATGCCGATCTATGAGTACCACTGCCGAGCCTGCGGTCAGGACTTCGAGCTGGTGCGCAGCCGCGACAAGATGGACGCGGGCACCAAGTGCGCGCACTGCGCATCGAAGGCGACAGCACGCAAGCTGTCCGTCTTCGCGCCGGTGCGGGTTGCGATGCGGCCTGGTGCGGACCTCGCGGCTGAGGCCGCAGAGCACCCGCACGAGCAGCACGGTGCGGACGACTTCGACGAGGACTGTTGCTAGGTAGCTAGCTTCCGGCTTCCGCCAGGAAGTCGAGGATCACTCGTGTAGTGAGGGCGGGCTGTTCGGTCAGCAGGCCGTGCGACCCGCCCGGCACGATGCAGAGACGCGCGTTCGGGATCGCCTCGAACATCTCGACCGTGTGCGCCACGGTCACGTAATCCCTGTCCCCTGCCAGCACCAACGTCGGCGCCTCGATGGATTCGAGGTCGTTCGCGCGGAGCGTCGGCTCCGCGAGCATCATGCGCTGCAGCTTTGCAAACACCTCGGGCCAGTGATCGGGACCGTCGGGCGAGAGCGCGCGATACGCCTCGGCGAATGACGGCTCGAACGAGTCAGCCTTTGCCATGCGCATGCCTCGACGGAACGCTTCGGTCATGCCGTTGGCGTGGAAGTTGCCACTGATGAGCACCAGCCGACGGATACGCTCCGGGTGTGCGAGCGCGAGTAGCAGGCCAACGTTCGCCCCGTCGCTGTAGCCGACCAGGTCAGCCGACTCGATGTGCAGTGCGTCCATGACGGCGAGCGTGTCGCGTGCCATCAGCTGGTAGGTGATCTGGCCTTCGCCGTCTGGTGTGCGGCCGTGTCCCCGGCGCTCGGGTGCGATGACGTTCCAACGCGCTGCGAGGTGCTCTGTGAGGAATGGGAGCATGTCAGCGGTCTCGAAGCCGCCGTGCAGGAGCAGCAGCGGCTCGCCATCGCCGTGCTCGGCGACGTAGGTGCGAACACCATTGGCAGTGACTGTGCGTTCGGGACTCACGAGGCACGCTCGAGGGTCAGGAGGCGACCTCGACGAGCTCGGGCTGAGTCGGGCGCGCCGTCGAGCGGTCGAACCACGTGCGCAGCGCGTAGCCGGCGAGCACCAACAGCGAGCCTTCGATGATGGTGGCGACGCCGATCGCGATGGTGACCATGAACCAGAAGTCGCGCGGGAACATTTGGATCAAGTGGTCGGTCAGCGGGTTCAGCTCCCACAAGTCATTGGCGAACGAGAGCCGATGGAACAGGTAGAAGAGCTGGTCGAAGCCGACCAGCATCGCGAGTGCGGCGACGGTGAGTGCGCCGACCGTGCCGATACCCGCTCGGATCAGTTGGTTTGCCAGCGTGCGCATGGAGCGCTCGTGGGACCAGACGAAGACGGCGCCGACGTACGCGAGGACATACGCAAGCGCGACCTCGTGGACGACGAAGACGGCCTGGAAGAGCGCCTTCACATCCTTCATGTGCAGCGTCTCCTTCTGCGAGAAGAGCGGCTGCTCCTGACCACCCAGCACGACCCTCGTGGTGAGGAGCGGGCGGCTGTCCTGGAAGTAGTGCACGAAGTCGCGCGCGGCGCCGGTCAGCTGTGTGCGATCGAGGCCTGTGACCTCGCTGACGTCGTAGTGGTCGAACGAGTAGTCGTAGACGCGCGGCTCCATCGTGGCGACTCGGACGTTCGAGAGCACGAGGAACACCGGCACGAGGACGATGAAGAGCGCAGTTGAGAGCCAGCGAGCGACCTGCATAGCCTCATGATAGCCGTGTCTCGGGGCATGGTCGTCGCCGGCTCGTGCCAACGTGAGCGCGCCGCATACCCCCCGGTGGTAGACTGCTCGGCAGTCATCACAGAGCGCGGGCACGGTGCCCGCGAAGCAGAGGAGCACCTATGACCAGCCCAACCTCCGTAGTCACCCCCGCTCGCTACGACAGCGGCATCGCGACGTACCAGGAGTGGCTCGCCGCAGCCGCCGAGGACAAGCGCCCGGAGTTCGAGAAGCACTACCAGGCCTACGAGCCCAAGGCCGAGGACATCGCCGGCATCAAGGCGCTGGTCGAGAAGAACGGCGTGAAGGCCATGGTTATCGGGACTGACTGGTGCCCCGACGTGTGGCGCGGCCTGCCCGTGATCGCTCGGATCGCCGAGGCGAGCGGCATGCCGGTGCGCTACTTCGAGCGCGACCAGAACAAGGACATCATGGCTGAGTTCCTCAACCAGGGTGAGTTCGAGTCGGTCCCGACGGTCGTGTTCTACGACGGCGACCAGAACTACCTCTACCACTTCATCGAGCGCCCGCTGACGGCGAACGCGAAGATGGCCGAGCTGCGCAAGGAAATCCTTGACCCGGCGCCGCAGGAGGATGGTCCCGAGAAGGATGCCGCGCGCGCGAAGTACCGCCAGGCGACGGCCGAGCAGGCCGGCCAGTGGCGCCACGACACGCTGAGCGAGATCCGCTCCAACCTGGAGAGCAAGCTCAAGTAGCTCGCCCCTCACCGCGCTGTTCGCAGCAACGAACAGGCCCGCCTCTCAGAGGCGGGCCTGTTTTGTGTCACTCGGAGTTCGGGCTATTCCTCGGGGCGGCGAGTGCGGCGTGCGGGGTCACCGGCATTGCGCATCCAGCCAGTGCCGACTTCCTCTTCTGCCTGCTCGTCGGCGCGGGCAGCACGAGCGCTGCGGACGGGCTCGGGACGACCAGCCTTGGAGGTGCCGCAGTACGGGCAGTGACGCCAGTCGAGCATCAGCAGCTTGCGGCAGCGCTGGCACTCCTCGCGGACAGCCGTACGGCAGTACGCGCAGACGACGAAGTCGCGGTCGACGGGGCGGTGGCAGTTGGGGCACGGCGCCTGCGCCATCAGCTCGGAGCGGATCGCCTCCTGCTCGAGCTCGCGCTCGTACGAGTCCTCAAGGGTCTCGGAGGGGCGTACGATCAGGTAGATGGCAACGCCAGCGAGCGGCATGAGGGCGACGACGGCAACGCCGATGAGCTGTGACATCGTGTCCGGTGTGCGCGAGCGAATGTCGCGATACGCCCAGAGAATGCTCGCCAGCCAGAGCAGCAGCAGGTATCCGACGATGACCGTGCCCAGCAGCTTGAGGCTGCCCATCCAATCGCTGAGGCCGGCCAAGACGTCCAACACGGTCCCCCGTTTCCGTGAACTGACGGTGTCAGGGTACCATGACCCCCGAGCATGAACCGTCTGAACTGACGGGCGCCGCTCATCTCCCCCCGAACGCGGATTCGAACATGACGGTCGCTCAGGACGCCCTGAACCCCGCGCAGCTGCACGCTGTCGAGGTCCCCGAAGGCGGTGTGCTTATCCTCGCGGGGCCCGGTTCGGGCAAGACGCGCGTGATTACGCACCGCATCGCGCACCTCGTGAATGACGCGCACGTTCCGCCCTGGCGGATCCTCGCGGTGACGTTCACCAACAAAGCTGCCAAGGAGATGCGTGAGCGTGTCGAGGTGCTGCTGGGCGACCGCGCACATGAGCTCGTGATGGGCACGTTCCACTCGATCTGCGCACGGCTGCTGCGTCGCGAGGCGCAGCACGTGGGGCTTTCGAACGACTTCGCGATTTATGACACCGATGACCAGATGGCGATCGTGCGTGCGATCTGCGCCGAGCTGCACCTCGACTCGAAGCGCTTCACGCCTCGATCGCTGCTGTCGGCGATCTCGTCCGCGAAGAATGAGCGGCGCGACGCCATGACCGTGCTGCGCGAGGCCGGCTCGTACTTCGAGGAGGTCACGGGCCGTGTATTCGAGCGGTACGAGGAGCAGCTGCGCAAGAACGGCGCGGTCGACTTCGACGACCTGCTCGGCTTCGTGCTGCAGCTCTTCGAGCAGGTGCCGGCGGTGCGCGAGCGGTACGCCGAGCGATACCTGCACGTGCTGATCGACGAATTCCAGGACACGAACGTCGTGCAGTACGAGCTCGCCCGCGCGTTCGCCTCGGTGCACCACAACATTACCGCCGTCGGCGACCCCGACCAGTCGATCTACTCGTGGCGCGCGGCGGACGTGCGCAACCTGCAGTACTTCGAGCGCGACTTCCCTGGCGCCGACGTCGTGCTGCTGGAGCAGAACTACCGCAGCACAGGCCACATCCTGCGAGCAGCGCACGCGGTAATCTCGCGCGCCGAGGGACGGGCGCAGCGCGAGCTATGGACCGAGAACCCCGAGGGCGCTCCGGTGACCGTGCGCGAGCTGTACGACAGTGACGAGGAAGCACTATTCCTCGCGACCGAGGTGAAGCGCCTCGTGCGCGAGGAGGGGCGGCCCTTCAGCGACTTCGCGGTGATGTACCGCACCAACGCCCAGTCACGCGCGCTGGAAGAAGCCTGCATCGAGAATGGCATTCGTTACCGCCTCGTGGGTGGGACACGGTTCTACGACCGGCGCGAGGTGCGTGATCTCCTCGGCTACCTGCGGCTCGTGCACAACCACGCCGACGGTGTGGCGTTCCAGCGCATCATCAACGTGCCTGCTCGAGGTATCGGTGCGACGACGATCGCCGGCGTGCAACGCGCGGTCGAGGAGATGGGCATCACCGCCCTCGATGTCTCGCATAAGGTCGCGTACGGCGAGCAAGGCGGCGGGCTCCCGATGGTGCGCGGCGACATTCGCATGGCGCTCGGTGGCTTCGTGCAGCTGATGGACAAGCTGTCCGCGGTGCGCGACTCGCGCAATGTGTCGGAGCTGCTTGAGGCGATCCTCGAGGAAACGCAATACCGCACGTACCTGCAGACGCACGACCCGGAGGACGCCGAGGCGCGCTGGGAGAACGTGCAGGAGCTGCGAGCGGTTGCCATGCAGTACGACGACCTCGATGGCGAGTCCTCGCTGGCGTCGTTCCTCGAAGAAGTCGCGCTCGTCGCGGACGTCGATGACCCCGGCGCGGACGTGCCCGATGCGGTCACGCTGACCTCGCTGCACGCGGCAAAGGGCCTCGAGTTCCCGGTCGTGTTCATGACTGGTATGGAGGAAGGCATCCTCCCCCACATGCGCGCGCTCGACGATCCCGGGCAGATGGAGGAGGAGCGGCGCGTCTGCTACGTCGGCATGACCCGTGCGCGCGAGCGGCTGTATTTGCTGCACGCGCTGCGGCGCTTCTCGATGGGCTCGTACCGCAACTATGTGGCGTCGCGCTTCCTGCACGACCTGCCTGACGTCGACCGCCTCGAGATCAGCGGCGGTGGGCGTGGCTACGGGAATGGGATGTCGGCGCCGGTGAGCGCTCGAGAGCGCCGTGCGGCACTCGCGGCGCGCGAGGCGGCGTTCGTGATGCCCGACGAGCCGCGCTACGAGGCGGGCGAGCGCGTGCGGCACGAGCGATTCGGACGAGGCGTCGTTGTTTCGTGCGTCATGCGCGCCGATGACCAGGAAGTCACGATCGCCTTTGAGGCTGGCGTTGGCGTGAAGAAGCTGCTGCTCTCGCTCGCGAACCTGACGTCCGAACGTAGCTAGAGCGGGCGCGGCGGGCGGCCGTTGCCCCCGCGCATGCGGATCTCGGCCTGACGTACCACCTCGGCGAGGGTGACGACGCCGAGTAGGCGGCCATCGTCGAGCACGGGCAGCTGGTGGATGTTGTGCTCCTGCATCATGCGCATCGCCTCGACGATGCTCGTTGCTGGTGCGATGGTGATGACCTTCTCGGTGGGCACCATCACGTCCTGCGCATGGGTCGTGGCCCAGTCGCCGCGCGGGACGCGCACGATGTCGGTCACTGTGAGCAGCCCGGTGATTGCACTGTTGCGGCGCACGAGGAACACGTGATCGGTTGATGACGTGACGCGCGTATCGAGCAGGTCGAGCAACGTCGTGCTCCACTCCACCGGGTCGGGCGGTGGTGCCATGAGCTGACTAGCCGGCACATCACGCAGGACCACTTCGGACATCACATCGCGATAGGACTGGTTCGCTGCGGAGCGCAGGAACATGCCGATGAGGATGAACCAGAGGCCGGAGGTGTCGCGCTGCCACAGCGTGTAGACACCGAGCACCATCAGGCCATAGCCGACGACGCGTCCGCCGTTGGCGGCGATACGGGTCGCTCGAACGAGGTCCTTGGAGCGCGCCCAGATCGCGGCGCGGAGGACTCGACCGCCGTCGAGGGGGAAGCCTGGCAGCAGATTGAAGAGCCCGAGGATGGCGTTGGTGCCGCCGATGTAGCCGAGCACGAGTCGAGCCGGCGAGTCACCGAGCACGAACCAGAGCAGGCCGCAGATCCCGCCGATCGCCCATGAGGTCATCGGGCCGACGATGGCGACCACGAACTCCTGGCCGGCCGTGCGCATCTCCGTGGCGATCATCGAGACGCCGCCGAACGCGAAGAGCGTGATCGATGGCACGCGCATGCCGAAGTACTGCGCGGTCAGCGAGTGCGCGAGCTCGTGCGCCACAACGGAGCAGAAGAAGAGCAGCATGGTCGCGACACCAAGCGCCCAACGAGCGATCACGGGCCAGTCGCGGTACGCGCCGAAGAAGCCGCTATCGGCGAGCGTCCACGACAGCACGAGGAAGATGATCGTCCACGACCAGTGGACGCGGACCTCGATGCCTCGCAGCGTGAAGATTCGGAACGAGCCGATGTTCGTGGGCATGCCCTCAGCATACGGGGCAGGCCGTACGGTCGTGGACTTGTCGATTGGCTGAGCCGGCGGCGCTTAGCTGATGAGGGCGGCGATTGCAGCGTCATCGAGCGCGGCAGCGACGAGCTCAGCAGCACGCTCCACCTTGGCCTCGCCGGAGAAGGCGACGTGGCCGAACATGCCCTCGATATCGCGGACGGTCTCGACGGTGCCTTCGGGCGCGAGCAACAGCGTGGTGGAGCGGCTCGCAGCGACGCGGTCGAGGAGGTACGGGCTCGGCTCGCCACCACCGGTGAGGATGAGGCACTCGGTCTCGGTGCGGAGCGCGGAGAGTGCGATGTCGACGCGCTCGGCGCGCGTGACGACGGCCTTGCGGGAGAAGCGGTCAAAGTACGGCACGTTCGAGTCGTGTGAGATCGCACCGATCACGATGTGCTCGACGACCGCGTCATCGCCTTCGACGGAACGGGTCAGCACCTGCGCCTTGCTCGCGAGGGCGAGCGCAGCGACGGTCGGAGCGGCGAGCAGGCGGTC
>JBAXNX010000038.1:0-9757 GCA_037133575.1 Chloroflexota bacterium | reverse complement strand
GGCCTACCTTCCCAGTGCGCTCGCGAAGCCCGGCACTCCCCTTGCCGTGGATGTCCGAGGACGCGCCGAACCGGCCGAGGTTGTCCGCCGCCCGTTCGTGCGAGGCTCCGCCCGCCGAGGCTGAGCCGCCTGTTCAGACTGATCGCGCGCGTACGACGCGCTATACGAGGGGATTCGCTCCGATGGCCGTTCGCGACGACCGCCGCTATACCGCCGACCACGAGTGGCTGCTGCTCGATGGCAACGACGGCACCGTCGGCATCAGCGAGTACGCGCAGGACGAGCTCGGCGACGTGGTCTACGTCAGCCTCCCGGCCGTCGGCGCCAAGCTCACCACGGGAAAGCCCTTCGGCGAAGTCGAGTCCGTGAAGACCGTCTCTGAGCTCTTTGCACCCGTCACTGGCGAGGTCATCGCCATCAACGAGTCGCTGGCTGATCACCCCGAATACGTCAATTCCTCCCCATACGACGACGGCTGGATGATCCGCGTGCGCCTGGACGACACCGCCGAGGCTGAACGCCTCCTCGATGCCGCTGCGTATCGCGCGACCCTCCCGCCCGGCTCGTGATGGGGACAAACGATGGTCGCTGAAGGCGGCAGTCCGCACCCGTACATTCCGGCCACCGATGCAGATACCGAGGTGATGTTGAGTCGCCTCGGACTCACGTCGACGGCGCAGCTCTTCGATGCACTACCGCAGTCGCATCGCGACCCCGCGATCGATCTGCCGCCCGCGCTCGCCGAGCCTGACCTCATCCGCCTCATGCGCACGCGTGCCGCGCGCAACGCCGATTCGATGACGCGGCCGTCGTTCCTCGGTGCTGGCGCCTACCGCCGCAACATCCCGAGCATCGTCTCGTACCTCGTCTCGCGCTCCGAGTTCATGACCGCCTACACGCCCTATCAGCCCGAGATCTCACAGGGCACGCTGCAGAGCGCGTTCGAATATCAGTCCGTCGTGTGCGAGCTCACCGGCATGGACGTCTCCAATACCGGTGTCTACGACAACGCAACCGCGACCGCCGAGGCATGCATGCTCGCCGCCCGGGCGACCGGTCGCAAAGTGATCGCCGTCCTCGAGCCGGTGCACCCTGGCACCATCGACGTCATTCGCACCTATGCCTACGGCGTCGACGCCACGATCGAGCTCATCCAAGCCGCCACCGAGGTGAACGACACGCACGCCTGCATCGTCGTGCAGCAGCCGGACTTCCTCGGCACCATCGTCGATGTGCAGAACATCGCCGACGCTGCGCACGCTGTCGGCGCGCTCTGTGTCGTCAGCGCCGACCCGCTCGCGCTCGGCTTGCTCAAGGCCCCCGGCGATGCCGGCGCCGATGTCGTCACCGGCGAAGGCCGCGACCTCGCCTTTGGCATGGGCTATGGCGGCCCGTCAGTCGGTTTGTTCGGCGCGCGCGAGCAGTTCCTGCGCCAGATGCCTGGCCGCATCGTCGGCCAGACGAAGGAGCTGCGCGGCCCGAAGCTGGCGGATGGCTCACATGGCGAGCCGCGCACCGGCTATGTGCTCACCCTCCAGGCGCGCGAGCAGTTCATTCGCCGCGAGCGTGCGACCTCGAACCTCTCCACGACGCAGGCGCTCGTCGCGCTTGCCTTCACCATCACCATGCAGGCCCTCGGCCCGCGCGGTCTGCGCGAGGCTGCGACGCTCTGCTATCAGCGCGCGCACGAGACCGCTGCTCGCATCGCCGCGCTGCCCGGCTTCGACATTCCCGACCGTGGCCCGTGGTTTCAGGAGTTCCTCGTGCGCGGCCCCATGCCGGCGCCCGAGTTGCTCGCAGCGCTCTCAGCGCGCGGCATCACCGGCGGCCTCGACGTTTCGAGTCGTGACGAGCCCGCCGCACGCGATGCCGTGTTGATGTGCGTTACCGAGGCGACCCCACCTGAGCAAATTGACCAGCTCATCGC
This sequence comes from Chloroflexota bacterium, assembly GCA_037133575.1. Classification (GTDB taxonomy): domain Bacteria; phylum Chloroflexota; class Dehalococcoidia; order UBA2979; family UBA2979; genus RH-chloro-G1. The sequence goes on along the minus strand of JBAXNX010000038.1, from coordinate 7,830 downwards.
TGCACTGACGGAGCTCGCGCTGTGAACCAGAATCCGCGAGCACAACGTGAGGAAGACTTCGGCGCACGGCTGTCGTTCGATCGCGGGGCGGAGGGCCGTCGCGCCGTCGACGTGCCGCGCTTCGAGGGCACCGAGCACCCGCTGCCCGATGCGCACCTCCTGCGTGACTCGCTGCGCCTCCCCGAATGGGGTCAGCTCGAGCTCGTCCGTTACTACACCGCGCTGTCCGAGCGGAACTATGGCATCGACTCCGGCACCTACCCGCTCGGCAGCTGCACGATGAAGTACAACCCGAAGGTCAACGAGCTGATTGCCGCGATGCCCGGCTTCGTCGAAGCCCACCCGCTCGCGCCACTCGCTGACGTGCAGGGCACGCTCGAATGCCTCTTCGAGCTACAGAACGCGCTCGGCGAGATCACCGGCATGGCTGGCGTCAGCCTCGCCCCCGCTGCGGGCGCGCATGGCGAGTTCGCCGGCATCCTCATGGTGAAGCGTGCGCTCGAAGCTCGAGGTGAACTCGGGAAGCGCCGCCGCATCCTCGTCCCCGATTCCGCGCACGGCACCAACCCCGCCACCGCCACCATGGCCGGCTTCACCGTCACGCAGATCCCGAGCGCGCCCGATGGCTCAATGGATCATGAGGTGCTCGCTCGCGAGCTCGACGACACCGTCGCCGCCCTCATGGTCACGGAGCCCAACACGCTCGGCCTGTGGGAGCGCGACATCGACGCGGTCGCCGCGCAGGTGCACGCCGCCGGCGCGTACGTCTACGGCGACGGCGCCAACCTCAACGCCATCCTCGGTCAGGTCCGCTTCGGCGACCTCGGCTTCGACGTTGTGCATCTCAACCTGCACAAGTCCTTCAGCACCCCGCACGGCGGCGGCGGCCCCGGTGCCGGCCCCGTCTGCTGCACCGCCGAGCTCATGCCGTACCTGCCCGCACCGATCGTGCAGCGTGGCAGCGAAACGTATGAGCTCGTGCGTCCTGCGCAGACCATTGGGCAGATGCAGCAGTTCCATGGCAACGTCGGCGTGTTGCTGCGTGCCTACTCGTACATTCGCGCGCTCGGCCTCGAGGGCCTGCGCGAGATCTCGACCAACGCTGTGCTCAACGCCAACTACCTGTGGGCGCTGGTGCGCGACCACTACGACCTGCCGTACGGCGGCCCCGTGCTGCACGAGGTTGTCTTCTCCGGCTCACGCCAGAAGCGCGAGCATGACATTCGCACCTATGACATCGCCAAGCGCCTGATCGACTATGGCTTCCACCCGCCCACGGTCTATTTCCCGCTGATCGTGGACGAGGCGCTCATGATCGAGCCCACCGAGAGCGAGACGCGCGAATCCGTCGAGGCGCTGGCGCAGGCGCTGGTCGCGATCGCGGAGGAAGCCGCCCGCGGCGACGAAGCTCTCCACGAGGCGCCCGTCACCGCCCCGATCGGCCGCCTCGACGAGACCAACGCCGCCCGTCACCCCATCCTGCGCTGGCAGTCGGGCACGTAAGGCGATGCCTGACACGGCCCTCGCCCCAGCGGCTCATACTGGAGCCATGAACGAGGCGTCTGCCAAAACAGAAGACGTTCTGCCCGCAGGCGAGGTCGGCCAGTGGGACGTCGTCCCCTGGGAGATCGTCGAGGTCGTGCGCCCCGGCCTCATCGCTTACGAGGAAGCCTGGAACTGGCAGCGCACCCGCGCCGAGGCCGTCCGCGCCGGCACCGCCGCCGAGGCCGTCGCCCTCCTCCAGCACACGCCCGTCTACACCCTCGGCATGCGAGGACGTACCGCCAGCATGCTCATGACGGACGAAGAAGCCGCCGCCCTCGGCGCCGCCGTAGTGCAGAGCGATCGAGGTGGTGACGTCACCTTCCACGGCCCCGGCCAGCTCGTGGCGTACGGCATCCTCGACACCCGCGCCCGCAACCTCCGCCCGGCGAGCGTCGTCAACGCATACATACAATCAACCATCGAGACGGTCGCCCGCTTCGGCATCGAAGCCGAATGCATCGAGGGCCGTCCCGGCGTCTGGGTACGTGACGCAACCGGCTACGCATCAAAGATCGCGGCCGTCGGCGTGCGCATCCGTAACGGCATCACGACCCATGGCGTCGCCCTCAACGTCACCACCGACCTGTCGTGGTTCGATCACATCGTCCCGTGCGGCATCGCCGACGCGGGCGTGACGAGCATTCAATCAACACTGGGGGAAGCACCCCCTCTCGCAACCGTCGAGGCGGAACTGCTCAGCGCCCTATCTCGCATGTTTCACGTGAAACAATTTGTTGAGGCTCGTTACAAATGACCACCCGCGAACGAAAGCCCGAGTGGATCAAAGCCCGCTGGCCCGGCGGCGAGCGCTTCATGGAAGTGAAGCGCCTCCTCCGCGAGAACGAGCTCCACTCCGTCTGCGAGGAAGCACGCTGCCCCAATATCGGCGAGTGCTTCAACAGCGGCACTGCGACGTTCATGATCCTCGGCGACATCTGCACGCGGGCATGTGGCTTTTGTGACGTCACCTCAGGCAAGCCGATCGGCCTCGACCTGCTGGAGCCGCTGCGGCTGGCGCAGTCGGTCGAGACGCTCGGCCTCGACTACGCGGTGATCACCTCGGTCAACCGTGACGACCTCGCGGACGGTGGTTCGAGCATCTTCGCGGCCTGCATCCGTGCCATTCGCCACCGCACCCCCTCGTGCCAGGTCGAGGTGCTCATCCCCGACTTCGAGGGCAATGAGGCCGCCCTCCGCACCGTCGTCGAGGCGGGCCCGGTCGTCCTCAACCACAACACGGAGACCGTTCCACGCCTGTACCCGCGCGTCCGCCCGAAGGGCCGCTACCCGCGTTCCCTCGAGCTCATCCAGCGCGTGAAGGCCATCGACCCGAGCATGACTACCAAGTCCGGCATCATGGTCGGCCTCGGCGAGGAGTTCGAGGAGGTCGTGCAGACCATGACTGACCTCCGCGAACACGGTTGTGACCTGCTGACGGTCGGGCAGTACCTCCGCCCCTCGATGAAGCACCTGCCGGTCGAGCGCTACTGGCACCCCGATGAGTTCGAGGCCCTGACCGAGGTCGGCAACTGCCTTGGCTTCGCCCACGTCGAGGCAGGCCCGCTGGTCCGCTCCTCCTACCACGCCGGCGAGCAGTCTCGAGCCGCACGACCCTGACGAAACCGGCAGCCACCTGAGCCTGACTTTGCGATGATTTCGTCACATCGGCCATGAACTCGGCTCATCTGCGTACCGACACTCACAGTGCGACCTCTGTCCGGAGCGTCGTGAGGGAGAGGTGCGGCCGATGGGCCCAGGCGAGCTGATTGGTGACCTCGACTTCATTGCGTCTGACCCGGTGATCGAGATGGTGATCCGGAACGCCCCGGTCGTGCTCTTTGCGACCGACCAGCAGGGCGTGATGGTGATGTCGCGCGGCAAGGCGCTGGACGCCATGGGCCTCGCGCAGAACGAGCTCGTTGGGAAGTCTGTCTTTGACCTCTACGTGAATGAGCCCGCGGTCGCGGATGCCTCGAGGCGAGCGCTCTCCGGTGAGCAGGTCACGGTGCAACTTGACCTCGACGGCGTCGTGCACGAGACGATGTTTGCGCCGATGCGTGGCTCGAATGGTGTCGTCACCGGCCTCGTCGGCGTGGGCTCGGACATCACCGAGCGCGTGCGTGCGGAGGAGCAGCTACGACGAGAGCTGCAGTTTGACGCCTCGACCGGCCTCCCCAACCGAAGGCACTTCGAGCAGCGCGTGCAGCATGCGATCGATGAGGCGATGCCGCAGCACCAGTCGGTCGCAGTGATCGCAATTCGGCTGTCGCAGTACCGCGACGTCTCCGAGGCGTTGGGCTTTGACCACGCGGAGATGGGGATCCGAGAGGCTGCGCATCGGCTGGGCACGATCGCGCCCGTTGGGGCGACCGTTGGGCGCATCGATGCCGGCCGCTTCGCCATGCTGCTGCCGATTGGTGTGACACCAGGAGCGGCCACGATGACCGCTGCACGAGTCGTCGAGGTGCTGCGCGCGCCGTATGAGCTCGGCGGACGGTACGTCGACATGCAGCCCGTCGCGGGACTGGCGCTGCATCCAGGGCACGCCAGTGTGGGCGAGGTGCTGGTGCGGCGCGCTGAGGCGACGCTCTCGATGGCAGCACACACGGTTGATGGCTATGCGGTGTACTCCTCGACACGTCACGCTGCGCAGGCGGAGAACCTGAGCCTGCTCGGCGACCTACAGCGCGCGCTGCACAACGGCGAGATCGACCTGCACTATCAGCCACTCGCGACGATGGGGGATGGCGAGGTGCGATGCGTCGAGGCGCTCGCACGCTGGAACCACCCAGAGCTCGGCCCGATCTCGCCTGAGCGCTTTGTCGCGCTAGCCGAGTCGTCCGGACTGATCCGACCGTTGACCTCGTACGTACTCGACCGTGCGGCGCGGCAGATCCACATGTGGCAGGCTGAGGGCCTGAACCTCCGTGTAGACGTGAACGTGTCGCCGCGCGACGTGCTGGATCGACAGTTCGTCAGCGACATCGACAGCGCTCTGGGATCGTGGGGCGTGTCGCCCGACCGCCTGGCGATCGAGATCACCGAGCGCGCGGTCGTCGAGGATGCACGAACCACGCGGGAACGACTCGGGCAGATCGACTCGATGGGGATGCACATCTCGATCGACGACTTCGGCACGGGCTACTCGAACTTGACGAGCCTGAAGCAGCTGCCGTTCCACTCGATCAAGATCGACCGGTCGTTCGTGTCAGGGTTGCCGACAGACCCGCAGGATCAGGCGATCGTGGCCTCGGTCGTGCAGCTGGCAAACGCGATGGGACGAGAGACGACCGCAGAAGGTGTCGAGACATCCGACGTCTGGGACAAGCTGTCGGAGATGGGCTGCTCGGACGCGCAGGGTTACCTGATCGCGAAGCCGATGCCGGCGACGGATCTGGCAGCGTGGCTGCGAGCGGGACAATGGAACTCGGTATCCGCAGCGTGAGGCGTGGGGCCGCTACGCAGCGACGAGGCGATCAGCCTCGTGCGCGGGGGACGCGGGTCTTCGTGGCCCGTGGCTTCTTTGGCTTCGGCTCGGGCAGGACGCGACTGGTCTCGATGAACAAGCGCGTCAACGCCTCGGCATCATCGAGGTCATCGATCAGGTAATGCGGCTTCGCGCCCGGGTAGGGCGGCGCCTCAATCGGATCACCGAGGATCGCGCGGCCAGCATCGGTCGGTTTCACGAAGAGCTGGTTGTCGCAGACGAGCGCCACAACCTTCGCGCCGCAGTAGATCGCGTACTCGCCGAACATCTTGCGTGATGACACGTCCGGTGCGTTCGCGATCTGCGTGCAGATGTAGTCGACGAGCGATGCGTCCGAAGCCACGCGCTATTCCGCAGCGCGGGGTGCGCGCGCGATGTAGTGCGGCGACTGGTTGTAGTAGAGGCTTGCGGCCTCCATTAACGTCTCGCTGAGGGTCGGGTGCGCGTGGATCGTGAGATGCAGGTCCTGCACGCGTGTGCCCATCTCGAGTGCGACGACTGCCTCGCCGATCAGCTCGCCAGCGCCGGTGCCGGCGATGCCGATGCCGAGGATGCGCTGCGTGCCGGGCTCGACGATCAGCTTCGTGACGCCATCGTTGCGGCCCATGGTGATGGTGCGACCGGACGCAGCCCACGGGAACTTTGTGATCTCGATCTCGATGCCGCGCTCGCGCGCCTGCGATTCAGTCAGACCGCACCACGCGATCTCCGGATCGGTGAAGACGACAGCAGGGATGCTGGCGGGATCGAAGATCGCGGGCTGGCCGAGCATCGCCTCGACGGCGACTCGACCCTCGTGCGTGGCCTTATGCGCGAGCATTGGTTCGCCGGCGACATCGCCGATGGCGTAAATGGACGGCTCCGCGGTGCGGAGCATGTGGTCGACGGTGACGAACCCGCGCGAGGTGACCTGGACGCCGGTGTGCTCCAGGCCGAGGTTGCGCGAGTTGGGTACGCGCCCGACTGCGACCAGCACCTTCGAGAAATCGCGCTGCACGTTGTCGAGCTCGGTCGAGGCGAGTGTGGCGCGAATGCCACCCGCATGCTCCTCGAGCGCTGCGACACGTGTGTTCAGCAGGATCTCGTGGAACTGGCCGCGCAAGCGCTTCTCGAGTGGCTCGACGAGGTCACGGTCGGCGCCGGGGAGCAGTCCCGTGGTCATCTCGACGACTGTGACCCGCGAGCCCAGTGTCGCGTAGACCGAGCCAAGCTCGAGGCCGATGTAGCCGCCGCCGACGATGAGCAGCGTCTCGGGTACGTCTTCAAGCTCGAGCGCTGCTGTGGAATCCATGACGAGCGGTGACTCGAGGCGCAGTGCTTGCGGAATCGCAGGCAGCGAGCCGGTCGCGACGATCGCGTAGTCGAAGGTGACGCTGGTCAGCTCGTCGGCAGTGCGTACGTGCAGCGTGTGCGGGTCGGTGAACTGGCCGCGGCCCTGCAGATAGCGGATCTTGCGCTGTCGACCGAGCGCGCCGAGTCCGCGCGTGAGGCGATCGACGACGCGTTGCTTCCAGCCGCGCAGGCCGTCGAGATCGATCTGTGGATCGGCGAAGGTGATGCCCCATGCCGATGCGGCACGCGCTTCCTCGATGGTGTGCGCAGCGTGCAGCAGTGCTTTCGAGGGGATGCAGCCACGGTAGAGGCAGACGCCGCCGGGCTGCGGGGCGTCATCGATGAGCGTGACGTTCATGCCGAGGTCGGCCGCGTGGAACGCAGCGGCGTAACCGCCGGGACCAGCGCCGAGCACTGCGAGGCGCAGCGGCTGTTGTGCCTGCGACGGTGGCGGTGGAGTGGCCTCGGTCGTCACGAGGCACCTCCGGCGTCGAGCATCGAGGGCTGTTGGATCGCGTTCACGAGCCAACTCAGGAAGCGCGCGCCGTCGGCGCCGTCGACGACGCGATGGTCGAGGGACAGCGAGAGTGCCCAGCGTCGTCGCGCGTGTAGCTCGTCGTTCTCGTAGGAGGGCAGGTCGGTGTCGCGGCCGACGCCGAGGATGGCGACCTCCGGCCAGTTCACGAGCGGGGTGAAGTGGCCGATGCCCATCGACTCGAGTGTCGAAATGGTGAAGGTCGAGCCACGCATCTCCTCGATCGTCATCGTGTTCGCCTTCGAGCGCTCGATAATGCCCTTGAGGTCGACTGCAAGTTCCGCGAGCGACTTCTTGTCGGCGTCGCGGAAGACGGAGACGGCGAGGCCGCGATCGGTATCGACCGCGAGCCCGATGTGCACGTAGTCCTTGAGCACCAGCTCGTCCGCTTGCATATCGATGCTCGCGTTGAAGTGCGGGAATTCACGGAGCGCGAGCGCGATGAGCTTCACGAGGATCACGAGGTTCGTGATGGTGCTGCCAGCCTTCGACGCCTCGTCGCGGTGCGCGCGACGAACGGCCTCGAAGGCCCCGATGTCAGCGCTCGCGAACAGCGTGACCTGTGGGATCTCGCTCGCAGACGTGACCATGTTGCGAGCAACAGTGCGGCGAAAACGAGAGAGCGGCTCGCGTGCGACGGGGCCGAACGCGCTGAAATCTGGCAGTGCCTGTGGCGCATAGCTCGATGTACTCGCGGCGCTCGAAGTGTGCTCGCGCGCGTGACGTTTCACGTCTTCGATGTCGATGCGACCGCCTGGAGCCGAGCCAGTGACGGTCGCGATATCGACGCCGATCTCGCGTGCGAAGAGGCGCACGCTCGGAGCGGCGAAGGCGCCGCTCCGAGCAGCGGGAGCGGGGGGTGGTGTCGCGGGCTGGGCTGGCGCAGCGTTCGCAGTGGTTGGGCGCAGCGGCGGCGGCGGTCGAAGCGGCG
>JBAXNX010000037.1:0-9768 GCA_037133575.1 Chloroflexota bacterium | reverse complement strand
TCGCAGGATCAGCGCGAACGCCGCAGCCTTCGAGGTCGCCGACAGGATCGCAGTCACCGGCAGCGGAGCGCCCTCGTAGGCGTCCGGCGTCCACATGTGGAACGGCACCGCTGAGGCCTTGAAGCCCAGACCAGCGATCACCATCACGAGGCCGAGCACGAGCGGCATCCGCAGCCCCTCGACATGCTCGAGGTTCTTGGCGATCTCGACGTAGCTCGTCGAGCCAGCCGCGCCATAGATCAGGCTCAGCCCGTACAGCAGTATCGCCGACGCGAGACCACCGAGCAGCACGTACTTCAGACCAGCCTCGCCCGACCGCGGGTCGCTCTTCGCGAGCGAGACCGCGACGTACAGCGAGAACGACAGCAGCTCGATGCCCACGTAGGCGGTCAGCAGCTCGCGCGCGCCCGCCATGAAGGAGGCGCCCACTGTCGCGAACAGCAGCATCGTGTAGAACTCGCCCTGGTGGCGGATGTTCTTCGACACGTACTCGTGCGAGCCAATCACCACGACGATCAGCGTCACCGCGAACAGCACGCGGAAGAACGCCGTAAACGCGTCCACCGCGAAGATGCCCGCAAACTCCGAGGTCATCGATCCGGCCGCAGCGCCGGTCGCGCCGTACAGCGCGGCCCCGAACACCGTCAGCCACGGCAGCAGCTGCCGCCCGGACTTCAGCTCACTGCGGAATGCATCCGCGAGCAGTACCACCATGCCGGCCAGCGCGAGCAGGAACTCCGGCACCAGCAGCGAGTAATCGAGGTTCACAGCGAGACCCCCGGAATCGTCTGCGCCAACGTCGTCGAGATGCGCTCGACCCACGGTGACGGCCACAGGCCCATCGCCAGGATCGACAGCACAAGCACCGTCGCGCCTGCGCGCTCGGCCCATGTCACATCACGCAGCATGTCCCAGCGCGTGTTGAACTCGCCAAAGAACATCTGCGACATCATCCGCAACAGGTACGTCGCCGTGATCGCCGCCGTCAGCACCGCGAGGCCACCGACGATCGGGTAGGCGCGGAACGCGCCCACGAAGATGTGCAGCTCCGCCACGAACCCCGACAGACCGGGCAGTCCGAGCGACGCGAGCGATCCAATCACGAAGAAGATCGCCCACATCGGCATGCGATGCGCCAGACCCGAGAAGTTCGGGATGTCGCGGTTGTGCGACTGGTCGTACATCGCACCGATCAGCAGGAAGAACAGCGCCGTCATTACCCCGTGCGCAAACATCTGCAGCACCGAGCCGGTCATGCCGATCACGTTCATCGTCCCGAGGCCCATGAACACGTAGCCCATGTGCGACACCGAGGAGAAGCCCGACATCAGCTTGAGGTCCGTCTGACGTAGCGCCGAGATCGCACCGTACAGGGCTGCCGTGATGCCGACCGTGATCAGCGCCGGGCCCCAGAACTGCGCGCCTTCCGGCAGGATCTGGATCCCCAGGCGAATGATCGCGAAGGCACCGACCTTCATCAGCACGCCCGCATGCACCATCGAGACCGCCGTCGGCGCCGAGGCGTGACCGTCCGGCGACCAGGAGTGGAACGGGAACATCCCGCCCAGGGTGCCGCAGCCCAGCGCGATCATCGGGAAGAAGATGATCTGCATCTCGCGGCTGTAGTGCGCGGTGTAAAGGCGAGTCAGGTCGAACGACCCGATGTTCGCCTCGGTGAAGATGGCGAAGATGCCCGTGAAGATCAGGATCGATGCTGCGACCAGCATCATCATCAGCTTCATCGCGCCGTATTCCTTGCGCGTGGAGCCCCAGATCGCGATCAGCATGTACATCGGCAGCACGGCCGTCTCGTACATCAGGAAGAAGAAGAACAGGTCGAGGCTGACGAATGTCCCGTACACGCCGCCCACGACGATGTACAGCAGGATGAAGAAGTCCTTGGTGCGCTGACGCACCTTCCACGACACCCACGTCCCGGCCATCACGATGATGCCTGTCAACAGCACCATCGAGGCGGCGATGCCGTCGATGCCAACCTTGATCTGAATGCCGTGCTCACCCAGGAAGCCGACGTTCTGCAGCCAGTCCCAGGCCAGCACGCCCTGGAACTGCTCAGTGCTGCGCCAGTCGTAGCGCTGGAACACGTACACCGAGAGCGCGAACATCACGAAGCTCGACAGCCCGGTGATGGCGATGATCGCGGTGCGCTCGCGCGAGGGCGTGAGCATCAGCAGCAGCGCCGCCACGAACGGCAGCCCCGTCAAAATCAGCAGGATGTACCCGTCGGACGTTGACATCAGTCCCCCTGTCAGGCCGACCGGAATGCCATGACAGCGAGGACGACAACGCCCACTGCCATCGCCAATGCGTAGTTCGGGATTCGGCCCGTCTGGAGGAACTTCAGACGCATGCCAAACCAACCAATGAGCTGCGAGCCGCCGTCGACCCCGGACTCGTTCACCACGTGACGCTCGAACGCCGCGACGATGCCGCCGAGGCCGAGCACGACGCGGTCGATGATCCCCTGGTACAGGTCGTCGATGTAGTACCGATTGACGAGCAACGCGTGCAGCTCAGGCGCCCACGCTCGAGCGCGCACCGCACGCTGGGCGTCGCCCCACCAATACGCGAACCCAATGCCGATGCCGGCCAGCGACATGCCCACGGCCGTCGCGGCGAACACCGGGTCGAAGTGGAAGAGCTCAGGCTCCTCCGTGTACACGGTCTCGAGGATGCCACCGGGGAACCCGAGCGCCGCACCGACGCTGTGGAACACCACGAACCCGGAGAAGACCGCCAGGATCGACAGGAACACGAGCGGGCCGGCCATGGTCCAGCCGGACTCGTGTGCGTGCTCGTACGCGTGGTGGTCCTTGGGCTCGCCCCAGAAGGTGAGCAGCACCACACGCGTCGTGTAGATAGCGGTGAGGATCGCCGTCGCGGCCAGCACGACGTACGCGAACGGCGCGTCGTGCATCGCTGTGTGCAGGATCTCGTCCTTCGACCAGAACCCGGCGAACGGAATCACACCGGCCAGCGCGAGGCTGCCGATGCAGAACGTCCACGTCGTGATCGGTAGCTTCTTCCGCAGGCCACCGAGGTGTTCCACGGTCTGCTCGTGCGTCGCGTGAATCACGGAGCCAGAGCCCAGGAACAGCAGCGCCTTGAAGAACGCGTGCGTCAGCAGGTGGAACATCGCCACGCCCACGGCACCCATGCCGAGCGCGACGAACATGAACCCGAGCTGCGACACCGTCGAGAACGCCAGCACGCGCTTGATGTCGTTCGAGACCAGACCCATCGTCGCCGCCATCACAGCGGTGATCAGGCCCGTGTACAGCACGACTTCGCGTGCCGCCGGCACCACATCGAACACCGGCATCATGCGCGCCACAAGGTACACACCGGCGACAACCATCGTCGCGGCGTGGATCAGCGCGCTGACCGGCGTCGGACCTTCCATCGCGTCCGGCAGCCAGACGTGCAGCGGGAACTGCGCCGACTTGCCGACCGCGCCGAGGAAGAGGAACAGCATCGAGACGGTGAGGTACGTCGAGTTGAACCCGCCGTGCTCCGCAAACTCGATGATCTGCTGAATGTCGAACGTACCGGCCTCGCGCCACAGCAGCACGATGCCGATCAGCAAACCGACGTCACCCACTCGAGTGGTGATGAACGCCTTCTTGGCCGCCTCCGCCGCCGACTGTCGCTCCCAGTAGAAGCCGATCAGCAGGAACGAGGCGAGCCCGACGCCTTCCCAGGCGAAGTAGAGCTGCAGCAGGTTGCCGGACAGCACCAGCGTGAGCATCGCCGTGACGAACAGCGACAGCGCCGCGAAGTACCAGCCGTAGCGCTCCTCGCCGCGCATGTAGCCCGTCGAGTAGATCGCCACCATCAGTGCCACCGTCGTGACCACCACGATCATCACCACGGTGATCGAGTCGACCCACGTGCTGAACTGAATGTGGAACAGGCCGTCGCCGATGTTGATCCAGTCGAATGCGAAGGCGTTGGCGCCGTTCGGCGCGAACACACCCTCGTGGAAGTACTTCGTGAAGTCCGCCGCGATCCCGAGACCGAGCAACCACACCGCAAGGAACCCGAGCACGACCAGGAAGTCCCCGCCACGCGGCAGCATCTTCCAGGTCAGGGCCAGGAGCACGAAGATCGATGCCGGGATCGCAATCAGGATCCCAGCCATAGCCATGCTCATCAGCAGTCCCCCTCGACTACCACTTGAGCGTGCTGGCCTCATCTACGTTCGCGGTGGACCGCTCGCGATAGATGCGCAGCACGATGCCCAGCGCCAGGCCGACTTCGGCCGCAGCGATGGTGATGACGAAAATCGCGAAGATTACACCCGTGAACAACTTGGCATCGAGGTACGACGCAAAGGCGACGAAGTTGATCGACACCGCGGCGAGCATCAGCTCCACCGCGATCAGAATCAGGATGGCCGAGCGGCGCACCAGCACCCCGTAGAACCCGAGGGCGAACAGCACACCGGACAGCGCGAGGTAGTGATTCAGCGAGATCACGCGGCGTCACTCTCTTCCGTGTCACGTCGCGCAATCGCGATCGCGCCAACCAGCGCGACCAGCAGCACCAGCGACGCCACTTCGAACGGCACACCGTAGTCGCGATACAGCCGCGTACCAATGTCCCGGAACGACACCACCGTGGTGATCGTCGCGTCCCATGACGCGCCGACCGTCGCACTCACCATCACGATGCCCATGATCAGCGCGACCCCGAAGCCGAACGGCTTCTGCGAGCCGTCAACGACAATGGGGTCGTCAGAAGCGTTGGTCATCATCAGCGCGAACAGCAGCAGGATCGCTACGCCGCCGCCGTACACCAGCACCTGCACCAGCGCGAGAAACTCGCTCGCCAGCAACAGGAACATGCCCGCAACGCCCATCGCAGCAACGACGAGCGACAGCGCCGCGTGTACGACGTTGTTCGAGGTCACCGAGCCGATCGCTCCGACCAGGATCAGGCCCGCGAGCAACCACCAGACCACCTCGGCGCCGCTGATACGGCCCATCAGACCGAGCACCGACAGCACGACGATGTACGGCAGACCGATGGCGGACGCCATGATCGTGCCCGTGACGATCGTCCGGTCCAGCTGTGCCGGGAGCGGCATGCGGTTCAGCACTATTCGTTCACCCAGGGCTTCAGCTCACCGCTGCGGTGCTCCGAGAGCAGCATCGGCAGGTCCTGCACGAGGTCAGCACGGTCGTAGACCGACTTCTCATGACCTTCCCACGTGTTGTTCATCGTGATCGCGTCGAAGTTGCAGACCTCGACGCAGATGTTGCATCGCATGCAACGGCCGTAGTCGATCCAGAACTTGTCGATGATCTTGCGGCGCGAGGACTCGCCACCCACGGACTTGTGGGCCGGGTTGTCCTTCATCAGCACCGTCATGCACTCCACCGGGCACGCGCGCTCACACGCGTGGCAGCCGGTGCAAAACGGCTCATGTACTTCCTTGTCCCACAGCAGCACCGGGAACGCGCGGTCGCGCTCCGGCAGCTCCTTGTGGGTCTCGGGGTACTCGCGGGTGACGGGCTTTCGAGCAAACGTCGAAAGCGTCGTCGCCATGCTCTTCAAGATGCCCTTCATCGTGCCGCCTCACTTCGCGAGATCAGCACCGGCCGCGGACGCGGTCGAGTGACACTGCGATTGATAGCCGAGGCGACGAACAGCACGCCAGCCGCGCTGCACACCGCCAGCAGTGTGTGCGACATGCCATACGGCAGGTCGTACACCAGGATGAGTCCATTCACCATGATCTGCGCGAACGAGACCGGCAGCAGCAGCTTCCAGCTGAATGACATCAGCTGGTCGATGCGCAGGCGCGGGAACGACGCGCGAGTCCAGATGACCACGAAGATGATCGCGCCGGCCTTCACCACCGTCAGCAGAATCTGCCACGGCAGGCCCAGCTGCTCGCCGAGCGGCCACGCGCTACCACCGAGGAACACCGCGGCGCCGAGCAGCGCCATGATGAACATCGAGGCGTACTCAGCCAGGAAGAACATCGACCAGCGGATGCCGCTGTATTCGACGTAGGGACCACCGACGACCTCGGACTCACCGACCGGAATGTCGAACGGCGGGCGGTTCATCTCCGCGAGCATGCAGATGAAGAACATCAGGAACGGCAGCGGCTGCCACACGATGTTCGGCACCACCGCTTGCCCGCGCACGATCTCACTGATGTTCAGCGAGTCGGCGACCATCGCCACCGCGATCAGCGCCATCACCAGCGGCAGCTCGTACGAGATCGACTGCGCGACGGCGCGCAGCGCACCCAGCATGGCGTAACGGTTGTCCGAGGCCCAACCGGCCATCACCCAGCCGATGATGTTCACCGACGAGACAGCCAGGATGTAGAACAGCCCGAGGTCGAGGTCGCGCACGGACCAGGCCAGCGCGAACGGGACCACGACAAACCCGAGGAAGGTCGGGACGAACACGAGGAACGGCGCCAGCTCGAACACCCACGGGTCGGCGTTCGTCGGGCGGACGTCTTCCTTCGCAACGAGCTTCAGCGCGTCCGCGACCGACTGCAGCAGACCCATCGGGCCAGTGCGCGTCGGGCCGAGGCGCTGCTGGAAGCGAGCCAGCACCTTGCGCTCGATGTAGATCAAACCCATGACCACCACGGTCATGACACCAACGATGATCAGCACACGGATCAGCGCGTCGAGTGCGACCGGCAGGCCGAACAGCGTGCTCATCGGTCCACCTCGCACAGCACGATGTCCATCGAGCCGAGTGCGAGCACCGCGTCGGCCACGTACTGGCCGATCGACATATCACGCAGCGACTGCAGGTTCGCGAAGCACGAGGAGCGCACCTTCAGACGGTGCGGACGGTTGCCGCCCTTGCTCACCATGTAGATGCCGAACTCGCCACGCGGCGCCTCGGTGCGGATGTACACCTCGCCCGGCGGCGTGCGCAGCATGCGAGGCATGCGCTCCGGCTGAATCGGGCCGGGCTGCAGCTTGGTCAGGCACTGCTCAACGATGCGCACGGACTGGCGCATCTCTTCGATGCGCAGGCACCAGCGGTCGTACACGTCGCCGTTCTGGCCGACCGGAATGTCGAACTCGACCTGGTCGTAGAACAGGTACGGCTCGTCCCGGCGCACGTCCATGGCAACGCCACTCGCGCGCAGCACGGGGCCAGTCGTGCCCCAATCGATCGCCTGTTCCTTCGTCAGCACGCCAACGCCCTGCGTACGTGCCTTGAAGATTTCGTTGTTCGTGACCAGACCGTCGACGTCCTTGATGCCCTGTCGCGACAGCGCGAGCACCTGGTGCACACGCTCGACGAAGTTGTCCGTCACCTCCCAGGCGAGACCGCCCGGGCGGAAGTACGCGTACATCAACCGGTCGCCCGTGATCTCCTCGAACAGGTCGAGGATCTCCTCGCGCCAGCGGAACGCGTAAATGAACGAGGTGCCGAACACGCCGGCATCAGCGCCGAACGCGCCAGTGAACATGAAGTGACTCGAGAGGCGGTTCAGCTCGCAGAGGATCATGCGGATCCACTGCGCGCGCTCCGGCACCTCGATATCCATCAGCTTCTCGACGGCCATCACGTAGGCCAGCTCAGCATTGAACTGCGCGAGGTACTCCGTGCGGTCCATGAAGCCGATGCCCTGACGGAAGTCCATCGTCTCCGACAGCTTCTCGGCGCCACGATGCATGTACCCGATGTGCGGAATCAGGTCGCGCACGATCTCGCCGTCGACGGCCAGCACCATGCGGAACACACCGTGGGTCGCAGGGTGCTGCGGCCCCATGTTGATCATGATGTCCTGGACCTCGAACTCGTGGTTCGAGTTGGGCTGGAGAGCGTTCGTCATCGCTATTCCTCCACGCCCCAGGCGATGCCCTCGCCCTGCAGCACTTCGATCTCCGCCAGCGGGTGGTCCTTCCGCAGCGGGAACGTGTCGGTCATGTCCTCAGGCATCAGCAGCGTCCGAGGATCCGGGTGGCCGCGGAAGCGCACACCGAACATCTCGGCGGCTTCGCGCTCGTACCAGTTCGCCGCGCGCCACACCGTGGTCGCCGTATCGACGAACAGGTCGTTCGCGTCGAGGTGCACCTTCACCGTCACGTTGTGACGCTTCGTCGTCGAGTACAGGTGATAGACGACGTCCATCCCCTCAGCCTCGTTGTCGACGCACGTCAGGCAGCGCAGGTAGTCGAACGCGAGAGCCTCGTCAGCCTTCAGCGCCTTCAGCCCGCGCACCACTTCATCGCGCGGAATCGACACGATCACGTCGAGCACAGCACGTTCCGCCGAGGCAGTGATGCCTGACAGCGCGCGGTCTACTTCAGACCAGATCGTGCCGGACAGCGATCGCTCCGGCGCAGCACCTTCGGTCGTCATCGTCCGGTAGCCGCCCGCTCTTCCATGATCTTTTCCTGCAGTGCCAGGAAGCCGTCCAACAGCGCCTCGGGGCGCGGCGGGCAGCCAGGCACGTACACGTCGACCGGAATCAGCTTGTCGACGCCCTGCACCACACGGTCGTACCGCGTGTACGGGCCGCCGTTGGTGGCGCACGCGCCCATCGAGATCACCCACTTGGGGTTCGGCATCTGCTCGTAGAGCAGCTTCACCGCCGGGGCCATCTTCTTGGTCACCGTGCCGGCCACGATCATCACGTCGGACTGGCGCGGCGACGGCCACGGCACAATCCCGAAGCGGTCCAAGTCGTAGTGGGACATGTAGGTCGCGATCATCTCGATCGCGCAGCACGCCAGACCGAACGTCATCGGCCACAGCGACGACTTCCGCGACGCGGCAATCACGAGGTCCGCCGGCACCTGCAGGATGCCCGGGAGCACCGCGCGGTACAGCGCCTTGCCCGGCACCACCTCAACAGGGGTCAGCCGAGGCGCCTCGTTCGGGTGCTCCAGCGGCAGCGGGCTCGGGCTCCCCGGCAGCACCGGGGACTCGGGGGCGACGACCGGAGCGTCGGGTAGACCCGTCTCAGTGACGTTTACTGCCATCGCAGGGCTCCCTTCTTCCACGCGTAGGCGAGCCCGGCGGCCAGGATGCCGACGAACAGCACCATCTCGTAGTACGCCATGGGCCCGATGGCCACATACGACAGCGCCCACGGGAAGATGAAGACCGCCTCGACGTCGAAGATGATGAAGAGGATCGCGTACAGATAGAAGCGCATGCCCACGTTGGTCTGGGCGCGCTTGATCGGCAGCATGCCGCACTCGTACGAGGTGCCCTTGGACTTCTCGACTGAGAACGGAGCGAGCAGTCGGTTACCGACCAGCGCCGAAATAACGAGGATGAAACCGGCGATCGTGGCGAGGAACACCGCGATGTAATTCCCGAACAGTTGGTCCAGGTGTTCCACGCGCCCCGTACCTTCAGATGCCCACGCACACGGCTGCGAAACCAGCGCAAACCTGCGGCTGGCTCAGTCGGTTCTGACCGTAGCAGTGCCTCTAGTGAGTGTCAACGAATCGTGAAATGCCGCACGGACGAGTCCCGATCGCGGCTCCAGCAGCCACGAAACGCCCATCACGAGCCTTATGCGGAACGCCCCCAGAACGCGAACACGACCGCCCCGAGGATGCATGCAAACGACCCCACATAGTTCCACCGCAGCGGCTCGCCGAGGTAGAAGGCCGCGAACCCCACGAACACGACCAGCGTGATCGCTTCCTGAATGATCTTCAGCTGATAACCAGTGAACTGTCCGTACCCCAACCGGTTCGCCGGCACCTGGAAGCAGTACTCCCCGAGCGCGATCCCCCA
>JBAXNX010000036.1:0-9861 GCA_037133575.1 Chloroflexota bacterium | reverse complement strand
CTCGCGGCGAGTCTGCTCGTGATCATGCGGTTCGTGATTCCGGGGATGCTGTCGGGGCACGACCCGCGCGTGATCGCGACGACGGGCGCATTCGTGATCATGCTCACGACGCTCTACATGGCGCACGGCATCAATCTGAAGACCACCGTCGCGCTGGTGGGGACAGCGATCGCGCTCGTGTTCACCGTGGCGTTGAGTGCGTTTGCGATCTCGCTCGCGCAGCTGACGGGGATCGCCTCGGAGGACACGGCGACGTTGCAAGTGCTCGCGGCGCGGCACGTCGATGCGGCCGGTGTGCTGCTCGGTGGCATCGTGATTGGTGCGCTGGGCGTGCTGAATGACATCACCGTGGCGCAGGCCTCCGCGGTGTTCGAGCTGCGCCACGCGAATGCCTCGTTCAACGTGTTCGAGCTGTACCGGCGTGCGATGAACGTCGGCCGCGATCACATCTCGGCGACGGTGAACACGCTGGTGCTCGCGTACGCGGGTGCGTCATTGCCGCTGCTGATGCTGCTCGTGGTGCAGGGCGAGCCGCTCGCGACCGAACTGAGCCGCGAGTTCATCGCGACCGAGGTGGTGCGCTCGCTGGTGGGCAGCATGGGGCTGATTGCGGCGGTGCCGCTGACGACGGTGTGCGCAGCGCTGGTCGCTGCGCGGATCCGCTCCGAGGGTGGCCCAGCTCGTTGGATGTAGACGGGAAGCGTGCGCAGCCGATACGCCATCTCTCAGCGGATCGCAGTGTCGTCCATCGGCTCCATGTGACAACGGTTGCTAGCGGATCACGTGTCGGCCTCCTAACTTCCATGGCATCGTCGGGGTGTTAGCTCTGCCAAATTTCCGGTCGCATCGGTCGAGCTAGAACGGGCGTGCCAGGCTCGCGAGGAGCCCAACAGAATGCCACCTGAACGTGGCGCCTGAGACGAGACCGCGTCTCGCGCAAGCGGGTTATGGCGACCCTGATCGGATTCGACCACGGCTTGACCCACCGGCCATTGTCGCTGGTCGCGACCGAACATCGGGATGAATGTTCAGCAGTCGCGTAGAGATCGATGGTCTAGCCCGATCCGATTGCTTGGGCGTGCCTCGCCAGGGCAGGCGCGAGCGCGGCAAAGATCCTGCGATGCACCGGTAACAGCGCCAGCCAATACAGCAACCCCCAGACGCCTGCCGGGTTAAAGAATGCGGTGGCACTGACCGTCGACCCGCCATCCGCGCGGGGACGTGTCTCGAGCTCAAGCACTGCCGAGCCGGGAACGCGCATCTCCGCGACGAGGGTGACCCTGCGTCCAGGATCGATCGCCACGACACGCCACCAGTCGACAGTGTCCCCAACGCGCAGTTCTGTCGGATGGCGTCGGCCACGACGCATGCCCGGACCGCCGACAGCCCGATCGATCAGAGCGCGTGCGCGCCAGAGCCAAGAATAGGCCGGCCAGCCTGCGCGACCGCCGATTGCGGCAATCGCTGCCCAGGTGGCTTCCACAGGAGCGGTTGAATCCGCTTCTGCATGGAGTTGGCGCGAGTAGTACGAGATGTCTGGTCTGGAACCCCTGTAGGCAAGCGAGCCCTCGGTCCAGCGGATCGGTACCCGCTCTGCCTGTTCCATCGCCAGCGCATCGCGCACTGCGTCCTGATACCCCTCCAACGCCAACGGGATGAGCGTGCGTATCGCGCGATCGTCCGCCAGGAGGTCGTCACGCAGCCCTTCGATCAGTGGACGCGCGACATTCGCTGGAACCGCGGTCACGAGGTCGAGCCAATACGAGGACAACCGCGGGGTCAGCACCGGTAGCGGGATGATCCAGATGTGGCGTCCCACGAGCTCCGCGAACCCGCGCATCATCTGCAAGTAGCTCAGCGTCTCGGGCCCCCCGACGTCGAAGACGCGCCCCATCGTTTCCGGCGTCTCGGCAGCGCGCACGAGGTATTCCAGGAGGTCGCGGAGCGCGATCGGCTGTGTACGCGACTTGACCCACCGCGGTGTCACCATCACAGGCAGATGGAACACAAGGTCACGGATCACTTCAAACGCTGCGCTGCCCGCGCCGACGATGATGCCAGCACGCAGCTCGGTCACAGGAACTGCGCCATCGCGCAGAATCTCACCGGTCTCCGCACGGGAGGCGAGGTGCGTCGATGCAGCTCCGGATGGCTGCAGCCCGCCGAGATAGATGATGCGCTGCACGCCCGCCCGTTCTGCCGCCTGCCGAAAGTTGCGCGCGGCTGCGCGGTCCAGGCGCGGAAATGCGTTGCCAGAGCCCATTGAATGCACGAGGTAGTAGGCGACCTCGATGCCCGCCAGCGCGGCGTCAAGCGTCTCGGGGCGCAGCACATCCGCTGCGACGCACTCGACATCCGGCCAGCGGCGTGCCTCGAGTGCGTCGCGGTTGCGGGCCGCCGCCCGGACCGAGTGCCCACGTTCTATCAGCAGCGGCACCAAGTGACTGCCGATGTAGCCGCTCGCGCCCACCACAAGAGTTCGCATCGATGCCTCCATGTCTGGTGATCATTCTGCGCTGCTCACCAACGACTTGCTCGCAGGTTTCGTTGGGGTGAGCGCGTGGGCGAACTGAACTTGCAACATCCCGCGAGCCGTTCGGCTTCGATCGGGACGTAGGGATGGGCTCCGAATGGCGAGCCCAACCAGATCCGCTCGGCGGCTTCTGGCCAGTCGGGCGGTGGCGATCCCTACGATGCGGACAGGTGCTGGCGCGCGCGGTGCGCCTCTACTCAGACCGTGGGGAGCGGTCGTGTCCAAAGCCCCACCCGCCGCAGGGTGGCTCGATCGCGACCCACGGTCGCTTCGCACGCCCAAGGCGAACGGGGGGAAACGAGTTGACGGTCTAGCTCACTCCCCCGTAAGAACAAACAGGATCACTCCGCGACGCGGAACGATCGCGAACAACCGCCCGTCTCGCGCCGTTATAGGGGGCACGCGCGTGGGCTCATCACCGCTACCAGGCGGTGGCGAGCTCCGCGGTGCGCTCTTCTCGACGGTGATTGCCTTCGTGCACCAGCACCATGCCGGTGCCGCCATCGACGGTGAGCATGTCGCCATCCTCGATGGCCCACGTCGCGCGGCTGGCGCCGACGATGGTGGGGATGCGCGCTTCGCGGGCAGCGGTGGCAAGGTTGCTCAGCGGGCCGCCGGCTTCGCAGACGAGCGCGCCGGCGACGGCGAGTAGCTGCGTGAGGCGCGGGGCCGAGGCGGCTAGGACGGCGACCTCGCCGCGCTGCACGCGGGCTACGTCTTCGGCCATGCGGACAACACGGGCACGGCCCGTGATGACGCCGACGCTGGCGGGTGAACCCAGGATGATGACTCCCACTTGATCCTCCTCGTACTTCTCGAGGTCTGTTGCTTCTCTCGATCGAGAGTGGAGGGCGTGGTTTAAGGCGTGATTAAGGTCAGACGCGTCCGCGGTTATCCTTGGCGCATGACAACTAATCCGACGAGCACTTCTGACGATGCACGGCTGCGCGCGCTGGTTGACCAGCACACCAACCGCTTCTGGAACCACCTGGGGATCGTGGTCGATGCGGTGGAGGAGGGGTTCGTGCGTCTGCGGCTGCCGATGCAGCCGGAGTTCGGCACCTTTCGTCGCGAGGGCGTGATGCACGGCGGCGTGGTGGCGTCACTGATCGATTCGGGGGCGAGCGCGGTGCTGACACTGCAGGCGCCCGACGAGCCGGCGTGGACGGGGACGGTGTCGACGGATCTGAGTGTGTCGTTCCTCGAGGCGGCGACGAGCGACCTCGTGGCGGACGCGCGGGTGGTGCGCGCAGGTCGGCGGATGGCGTGGGTGCAGGTCGATGTGCGTGATGCCTCAGGCGCGCTGGTGGCGGTGGGGCGTGTCACCGTCGCGATTCGGCGCGAGTAGGCATCGATGCGCGTCTCGGGCCTCGGTCGGCTGGTCATGGTGCAGGCGCTGCTTGGCGTAGCGGTGATTGCGCTGCTGCTGTGGCGTGTCGACGTGCTCGACGCGCTGCGCGGGCTGCCGCATGTGCGTGTCTGGTGGGTGCTCGGCGGGCTGTGCGCGTTCACGGCCTCGAAGGTCGTGCATGCGGGGCGCTGGCGCTTCCTGCTGCGGCACAGGCCCGAGGTGCCGATGCGTGACCTGCTCGCGTTGTTCCTGCTCGCGAACTTCGTGAACGCGACGATTCCGCTCCGCGTGGGCGATCTGATTCGCATCGAGCTGCCGAGCCGCCGCTACGGCGTGCCGCGGGCTGAGATGGCGAGCAATGTGATGATCGTCGAGTCGCTGTTCGACGGCGTCTCGTTCGTGCTGCTGATGCTCGGTGCGGTGGTGCTCATCGACATCCCCGCGGCCGTGCGACCGGTATTGCTCACGGTAGGCACGGTTATCCTCGCGGTGTTCGCGGTCGCAGTCGCGGCGGCGCGCTCTGGGTGGGGGAGCAACGTGGCGACGTTGCAGCGATGGCGACTGGTGGCCTGGCTCCCGGAGGGGTGGCGCGATGGTGCCGCGCGGCGGCTGGGCGACGTGCTGGTGGGGATGGCGTCGCTGTCGCGGACGCGCGACGCGCTGATCGCGCTCGGGTTCTCGGTCGTCGGCTGGCTGCTCGAGGTGACGATGTACTGGGCGCTGGCACACGGGTTCTCGTTGCCGCTC
This sequence comes from Chloroflexota bacterium, assembly GCA_037133575.1. Classification (GTDB taxonomy): domain Bacteria; phylum Chloroflexota; class Dehalococcoidia; order UBA2979; family UBA2979; genus RH-chloro-G1. The sequence goes on along the minus strand of JBAXNX010000036.1, from coordinate 5,230 downwards.
GCGTTTCCGCAGACGCTGCTCGTGACGGTGGTGGCGAACCTGATCGTGGCCGTGCCGCTCACGCCATGGAACGTCGGGCCGTTCGAGCTCGCACTGACCGAGCTGCTGCAGCTGCTCGGCACCGACCGTGCTACGGCGGCACAGTTCGCAGTGGGATCGCACCTGCTGCTGGAGCTGTGGGTGAGCACCACGGGCATCTTCGCGATGTGGTCGCTGCACCTCGGGATGCGCGACCTGCGGCGGCGTATTGCCGGTGGTGGTGGCAATGCCAGCGGCGGTGGTAACGCTGGTGGTGGGGGCAATGCCGGCGGCGGTGGTAACGCTGGTGGTGGTGGTAACGCTGGCGGCGGTGGTAACGCTGGTGGTGGTGGCAATGCCGGCGGCGGCGGCCACGGGCACCACTGAATCGCGTGTGCCGGTTGCATATGACGAAGGCCCCGCACGTGCGGGGCCTTCGTGGTCTCGGAGGGGGGCGCCTGGGGCTAGGCGGCCTCGAGTTCCGCGATCACCGAGCGCAAGCGCTCGGCGTCTTCGGAGAGCTTCTCGGTGAGCAGGCGCAGCATCCGGGCGGTGTCACCGTCATCAGCGTCGAGGCGCTTCTCGAGAGCAGCCGTGATCATGCTCATGGCCACGATGTCCTGCAGGATGCCTTCGCGCAGCTCGGGCCGAGATGGAGTGCTGATTGGTAGTAGTCATCCTGATCATGAACTCATTCTCCGGGGCGGCGCGCCACAACTGCGTTACAGGGCTGCCTCTGTGGGGGAGCAGCTCGTTACAGCGGCGTGACATGGCTGATTTCCGCGGGGGAGCGGTGTGCCCTACAAGTGCAAGCCTGACAAAAACCTCAGGCCGACAGGTACGTGGGCTATAACGTCGTGCGGAGGTACGCCGTTGCGAGGGCGTCGGCGTATTCGTTCCATTTCGAGCCGTCGTGCGCGCGGATCCACTGAATCCGCACGTGCGGTCGAGATTTCGCGAGGGAGAAGGCGCGCTGCACGAGCTCCAGATTCTGGACTTCGCCCGTAGAGCGTTTCCAGCCCCGACGTTCCCAACCGGCCGCCCACTGGGTGAGTGTCTGCACGACGAGTCGGCTGTCGGTATAGACGTCGAGCGTCTCGCCCGGGCCGATCATCTCGATGCCCTGGGCGATGGCGACGAGCTCCATGCGGTTGTTTGTGGTGTCGGGGTCGTCGCCGTGGCGCGCATCGACCACCTCGCCGTCGAGGACGCGGACGGCGCCCCAGCCGCCAGGGCCGGGGTTGCCGCTGCAGGAACCGTCGGTGAACACGCCGGTCTGCGGCCCGCCGCTATAGCGCTCGAGCACCTGCGCGGTAGTGTGCAGCACACCGCGCGTCGAGCCGCCCCCACCGCCACTGCTGGACGAGCGCGCTCCCGAGCCGCGTGATGCCGAGCTGCGCGTGCCACCTCGAGTGCTGGCGCCCTTGGTCGCGCTGCGGCAGTCGCTGCAGAGCTTGGGCACCCAGCCGGGATAGCGCGCGAGCGTCTCGGCGGAGAGCTTGAAGGCGCGACTGCAGCGCTCGCAGGTGAAGGAGCTCGAGGTCGTCATTGGCTAGTCGAAGCCGACGCCGTTGTAGAGCATCGCGGTGTCACCGGGGAACGTCGGACTGTCGACACCGACGAGCACGACGATCGGCTGATCGGAGATCACGATCGCGCTGCCCACCCAGCCGTCGGGCAGGTTGCCGTCGGCGGCCTGGAACACCGTCACTGCGTCGGGCGCGCTGAACGCATCGCGCAGCTGGCCCGTCGGGAACTGGCGCGAGTAATACACCACACGCACGAACGCGGGCGAACCGTCCCACGAGAGCACGCGGAACCACGAGTTCCAGCCGCTGCTTCCGCCGAACGGTCCGAAGTTCTTGTCGAGCACCGGGAGTACGACCTGGCGTGCGGCCTCGCCCACGGTGAAGCCTCGGTAGTCCGAGAACGCGCCCTTGCTCGAGCTGCGTTGGGCGACGACGGCGATCGGGTTTGTGGACTGGATGCGCACGGAGCCGGCGAAGCTCGGCGGCAGGTCGCGGTCGCTGGGCAGGCAGCCATCGGTGCCGCGCGAGCGCTGGTCGCAGGTGAGCGAGGACACGACCGTCGTCTTGTAGTCGATGCTGATCTTGTCGCCGTTCGCCGCGGTGCCCTCGTAGCGCAGGTTCACCTCGTTCGGGGTACCGGGCTTGGCGTTCATGATGCGGAAGCGTGTGTTCCAGATTTGGCCGCCCGCATCGATGTTCCGCTCGACGAGCGGGAGCGAGACGACCTGGCGAAACTCCTCCGAGGTGATGCCGCGCTTCTCCCCGAGGCCGGGGCCACGGCGCTCGCGCGTGTCGACGGTGCCGGTGAGCGTCTGCGCCGTGGCCTTCGAGCCGCTCGCGCTGTCGTAGGTCAGCACTTGGGCCGAGCCATCGAAGCCGAACGGCACGGGCAGGCTGTTCTCGTCTCGCACGATCGAGGCGTGTGGGGCGAGCAGGCGGCCGCCGGAGGGGCAGCCGGCGCTGGGGCTCGGCGGGTCGATGGCGCTGGCCGTGCCGGAGGCCTGTGCCCAGTAGCGGATCTCGACGCAGGCCTCGGCGGTATCGCTGCCGTTCTGGATCGTGAGGCGGGAGACGAAACTGTCGGTGTTCTGGACGATCGGGAAGGCGAGCGCAGAGCTGCCTCGACCAAGGCGCATGGTATCGCCGTCGATCTGGAACTGGCCGCCCTTGAAGGCGTCGCGCGCGAGCAGCGCCACGAAGGGCTGGTCGGACTTCACGATCGCGGAGCCTCGGTAGCCGTTAGTGAGGCCGGGGTAGCCCTGCTGGAAGAAGGACCAGCCGACGCCGGGGGCGATGGCTGCACAGCCGCCGGCCTTGGGGCAGTTATCGGCGGTGACTCGGTTGCCGTTGTTGTCGTAGAAGGTGATGTCGACCGCCGCGCCCTTGTCGCCGACATTCTGGACGCGCAGCCACGAGTTCTCGTCGCCGAGCGACAGGGACTGGGCCTCGAGGGGCGGGCGCTGGCTAGCCAGGGTCGCGAGAACGACCAGCACAGTGAGCGCGAGCATCGAGAGGGGACGACGAGGAAGACGCCAAATCTGCACCGAAGGGGACGCCCTCTCTCCCGCCGCGGCCTTCCTGGCCTGCTCGACCGTCACGAGCTGACCGCTGGCTGCTCCGTCCTTCACCTCGCGCTTAGGGAATGGCCTTGGTCAGGAGCAAGATGCTCAGGATCGCGATGCCAACCAGGGGCGAGAGCAGCACTGCATTTCGGCGCATGGATCCTCCGTGCTGAGTCGAGAGGCCGGGCCTTATCGACTACTCCGCCGCGGGATCATAAGCGACGGTTGGGAACCGGCGCACGCAGTTTGCGACCTTACAGTTGTGGTCGCGTCCGCAATAGCTTCGGCAGAGCCGTGCCCAGGACGAACGCGGGCAGCGAGGCCGCGATGTCGACGGCGACGTCGCTCCACTCAGCGTCGCGGCCCACGACGTACTGCGCGACCTCGGTGAGTGGGCCGTAGAGCACCACCGCGACGAGGCCGATCACTAGCAGGCGCCGCCGTCCTGCGCTCGCCTCGCCTGCCTCGATCGTGGCCACGGTCAGCCCGATGCAGAGCCCGAGAACGGCGAAGAGCACGAGGTGACCGACCCAGTCAGGCAGCCGCCCGCTGCCAAGCGGGTGCTGGGCCAGCAACAGGTACACGCTCGCGAGAACCGTCAGCATGGCCCCGCTCCGCGCGAGGATCCCCAGCCAATAGGAGTCGAGGGCGAGACGAGGCATGCGGTGCTCCGGTTGAGACGCGCTGTCGCCTCGAGGGTTCCATGATCGCCCAGACGGCGACCTCTGTGCCCTCCTCGAACGTGAGATTGGCGCGGTGCAGCCTTACATTTGTGGTAGATGCCTCGATTCGAGGCCAAAGTAGGTACCCTGCGCCTCGACACGCCCTCACTTGCGGGTTAGTATTCCGCTCCGACTGAGGACAGTCGCCGTCCGGGGTGTAGCTCAGCTTGGTAGAGCGCGTCGTTCGGGACGACGAGGCCCACAGTTCAAATCTGTGCACCCCGACCACTTCCCCTCCATCGGGTGCGTTCACTGGTCGTGACGGGAATTTCACTCGAATCGGGTGTTTCCGGGCGCGGCTGATAGGCATCTGGCACGGATCTGTGCGTATTCATCAGCACGGAACGCGTGCGGCGGAGTACAGGAGCCGAGAGCGGTAACTGTTTCCGCTCCAGCGCGTTCTGACTGGGCGTTCTGGTTTGGTGTTCTGTTGTGACTGAACGGGCCGGCGCGACTCGCTCGCGACCCCGGACAGAAAGTTGGCAGCGAGATGGTCCAAATTCGGCGCAGCAGGAAGCAGCGTACTGACGCTGCAATCGCCTTCGCCCTCGCCCGCCGCTGGGAAGAGGCCGCGGCCGAGAACCGTGCCCTGATCCAAGAATACCCGGACGACCTCGAGGCTGCGAACCGGCTCGGGAAGGCACTCCAGGAGCTGGGCGACCTCGAAGGTGCCGCCGAGGCCTACCAGAAGACGCTCGAGCTCGACGCGACCAACATCATTGCCAAGCGAAACCTCACCCGTATCGAGGAGTTCCAGGCTGCCGCGCCGAAGGCGCGCAAGGCCACGGGCGGCGCTCGACGTGCCTCCAAGCCCGCTGCGTCCTCGACGCCGGGCGCGACTCCGCCCGCCGCGGTGCGGCCGCACTCGCTCATCGAGGAGTCGGGGCGCTCGGCTGAATTCACGCTGCAGGAGCCGGACCTCGAGGCGCTGACCGAGATCGCTGCGGGTGACCCCGGCGATGTGGTGACGACGCCGCGTGGTGCCGCGATTCGCTCGGCGGCTGGTGCCGTGCTCGGTCACCTCGAGCCGGGCGCCGGGCTGCGATTGCGCCGGCTGATGGAGGGTGGGAACACCTACGCGGTCGTGATCCGACGGATCACGGACACCGAGGTGACCATTTATATCCGTGAGACCTACCGCGCGGCGGAGCAGGCGAACGAGCCATCGTTCCTGCCGCCGGCGGCTGCCCGCAAGCGGCTCGCGCCGCGTGCCTACACGAAGTCCTCGATCGTCCGGTACCAGGGCGACGACGGGATGGACGACGAGGGCGATGGCGACGACTCGTGGACGCCTCGAGGCGGCGGGTCGAACTCGTCTGATGACGACGAGATGGAAGAGTCGGGGTTCGGCGAGACCGGGCTCAACGACGACGATGACGACATGGATGGCCTCGGCAGC
>JBAXNX010000035.1:0-9864 GCA_037133575.1 Chloroflexota bacterium | reverse complement strand
ACCCGCGGGAGCCGATCGGCCAGCGACTTCGCGAGCCACTGCGGCGCCACGCCGAGCGAGGGGGCGTCGGTCGCGTCGGTCGCGTCGGTCGCGACGTCCTTGGGTTCGGCGAGGTCGGCGGTGATCGACTCGATGCGCCAGGCGAGCGCGAGCGCCTCGGCGGAGTCGACGGCGAGGATGACGGTGCCAGGGGAGACGGTCTGGCCTTCCTTCACGGCGATGGAGGTGACGGTGCCAGCGACCTCGGAGGGGACGTCGACGGTGGCCTTCTCGGTCTCGATGGTGGCGACGGCCTGGCCGACGGCGATGGTGTCACCCTCGTGTACCAGCACGCGGATGACGTCGGCTTCGGCGATGCCTTCGCCGAGCTCGGGGAGGCGGAACTCAGTCGGCATGCGTTCGCTCCTCGATCACCTGGTGGCGGGGTTCGGGCGCTCGGGGTCGATGCCGAGGCGCGTGATGGCGTTGCGTGCGGTGGTCATGGGGATGGTGCCGGCGCGCCCGAGTGCGTACAGCGCTGCGAGTGCGATGTGCTTCGCGTCGACCTCGAAGAAGTCGCGTAGCTCGGCGCGCGAGGCGCTGCGACCGAAGCCGTCGGTACCGAGCGTGACGAACGGACTCGGTGCCCACTTCGACACGCCGTCGGGGAGCGTCTTCACGTAGTCGCTGGCGGCGACGACGGGGCCGGGCTGGCCAGCGAGCAGACTCGTGATGAAGGGGACGTGGGGCTGGTCACCGGGGTGGAGCAGGTTCCAGCGGTCGGCCTCGAGCGCATCGCGACGGAGCTCGGTCCACGAGGTGACGGACCAGACGTCGGCGGCGACGCCGAACTGCTCGGCGAGCAGCGCCTGCGCGCGCAACGCCTCGTTGACGATCGGGCCGCTGGCGAGCAGCTGCACGTGCGGCTGGTCGATCGGCGCGTCGGCAACGCTCAGGCGATACATGCCGCGCACGATGCCATCGCGCACCTCGTTGCCTTGGGGCATGGGCGGATGCACGTAGTTCTCGTTGCCGACGGTGAGGTAGTAGAAAACGTCCTCGTTGCGGACGTGCATGCGCTCGATGCCCGCGCGCACGATCTCGGCGATCTCGTAGGCGTAGGCGGGGTCGTAGGCGATGAGGTTGGGGACGGCCGACGCGAGCAGGTGGCTGTGGCCGTCCTGGTGCTGCAGGCCCTCGCCGGGCAGTGTCGTGCGACCAGCGGTGCCACCGACGAGGAAGCCCTTGGTGCGCGCGTCGCCAGCGGCCCACACGAGGTCGCCCACACGCTGCATGCCAAACATCGAGTAGAAGATGAAGAACGGCAGCATCGCGTGCCGACTCGTCGCATACGAGGTGCCGGCGGCGATGAACGATGAGATCGAGCCGGCCTCGGTGATGCCTTCTTCGAGCATCTGGCCGTCTCGAGATTCCCGGTAGTAGAGCAGGTTGTCGGCGTCGACGGGCTCGTAGAGCTGACCGGCCTGTGCATAGATGCCGAACTCGCGAAAGAGCGGCTCCATGCCGAAGGTGCGTGCCTCGTCGGGGACGATCGGCACGACGCGCGGGCCGAGGGACTTGTCTCGAAGGAGCTTGCTGAGCACGCGCACGAAGACCACGGTCGTGGACGCCTCGCGGCCGGCGGAGCCGTCACGGAACTCATCGAAGAGGTCCTCGGAGGGACGAGGGAGGTCGCTCGGGCCGACGTAGCGCGATGGGACGGGGCCGCCGAGCACACGCCGGCGATCGAGCAAGTACATGGTCTCCGGGGAGTCCTCGGCGGGACGGTAGAGGGGCGCGCCGACGACTTCCTCGTCGGACAGCGGGATAGCGAAGCGGTCGCGGAACTCGAGCAGCTCGCGTTCGTTGAGCGCCTTCTGCTGGTGGCTGATGTTCTTGCCCTCGCCCGCCTCACCGAGGCCGTAGCCCTTGATGGTGCGCGCGAGGATCACGGTCGGCGAGCCGGTGTGACGGGTTGCGGCGTTGTATGCGGCGTAGACCTTGTCCATGTCGTGACCGCCGAGGCGCATGCGCCACAGATCGTCGTCACTGAGGTGCTCGACCATCTTGAGCAGGCGAGGATCGGCGCCCCAGAAGCGCTCGCGAATGTAGGCACCGCCGGCGACCGAGTACTTCTGGTACTCGCCATCGACGACCTGGCCCATGCGACGCGCGAGCAGGCCCTCGGTGTCGCGCTCGAGCAGCTCGTCCCACTCGCTGCCCCAGAGCAGCTTGATCACGTTCCAGCCGACGCCACGGAACAGCGCTTCGAGCTCCTGCACGATCTGACCGTTACCACGCACGGGGCCGTCGAGGCGTTGCAGGTTGCAGTTCACGACGAAGATCAGGTTGTCGAGGCCTTCGCGTGGCGGGAGCGTCAGAGCGCCGAGTGACTCGGGCTCATCGGTCTCGCCGTCGCCGAGGAAGGCCCAGACCTTGCGGTCGGACTTTGGCAACATGCCGCGGTTCTCCATATAGCGGAGGAAGCGCGCCTGGTAGACGGCCTGGATCGGACCAAGACCCATCGAGACAGTGGGGTACTGCCAGAATTCCGGCATCAGCCACGGATGCGGGTACGAGGTGAGACCACCGGTCGCGCCAAGCTCGCGGCGGAACTCATGGACCTGGGGGGCATTGATGCGCCGCTCGACGTAGGCGCGCGAGTAGATGCCGGGCGAGGCGTGGCCCTGGAAGTAGATGACGTCGCCACCGCTGGGGTGATCGGGGCCACGGAAGAAGTGGTTGAAGCCGACTTCATAGAGCGTGGCGGCGCTGGAGTAGGTCGAGATGTGTCCGCCGATGCCGTGCTCTTTCTGGTTTGCCTCGACGACCATCGCCATGGCATTCCAGCGCACGATGCTGCGGATGCGGTGCTCCATCTCGCGATCGCCGGGATAGGCCGGCGACTGTTCGCGAGAGATGGTGTTCACATAGGGCGTGGTCGAGGTGACCGGGAGGCCGCTGGAGTTGCGTTGAGCCTCGATCTGGAGGGAGCGCAGGAGCTCGGCGGCGCGAGCCGTACCGGAGCGGCGCATGACCTCACGCAGCGACTCGATCCAGTCGCGCATCTCCGGGTCGTCGAGGTGTGCATCGCGCACAGCGTCCGTGCTCATCGCGACCGTCCGTCCCTGCGCGTTCCATGGTACGAGCCCATCGAGGTTGTCTGGGGACGGGTGTGTCAGGGAAGCGCCGCATTCGTCATCTGCAGGACTCTCATGCGACATAAGTTCGGTTTTGGAATGGCGACCGGATAGAATGATTGCGTGGCACGCTCGATTCGATACGCGACAACATCAGACGGGGCGAGCATCGCCTTTGCCACGATGGGCGAGGGCGTGCCTGTCGTGTTCATGCCGCCGATCCCGTTCTGCCACCTCGAAGCGATGTGGGACGTGCCGGGGATCAGTGCTTGGTTTGACGCGCTGGCGCATGGTGCTGAGGTGGCGATTTACGACGCGCGTGGGCTCGGACTGTCCGAGGGGACGAGCGTCGACTGCAGCATCGAGGCGATGACCCGCGATCTCGATGCGGTGGTGCAGCGGCTCGGGTGGGACGAGTTCGTGCTGTGCGGGTTCTTCAACGCCTCCGCGCCGGCGATCGCGTACGCCTCGATGCATCCGGAGCGAGTGACCGACCTCGTCCTGTGGGGCGGGTTCGCCCGCGGCATCGATGTGTACCCCCTACCGATGACCGCCGATGTGCGCAGCGCCGAGGCGAATTGGCCGATGGCGCTCGACACGGCCGCACGGACATGGACAGCAGGTGCAGGTGATGAAGCGCGGCGGACGGCAGAGTACTTCCGTCGCTGCGCCCGACCGGTACAGGCCATCGCTGCCTTCGTGGCGGCGCGCGAGTTCAACGTACGAGCGGAACTCGATGCGGTGACGGCGCGGACGCTGGTGATTCAGCGACGGGAGGCGCCGTCGCTGCGTCCGGAGATCGCTCGGGCGATCGCTGCGGGAATTCCGGGCGCCGAGCTCGTGCTGCTGCCCGGCGAGGCCGCCTCGCCGTTCTCTGGTGACATCGATGCCGGGGCGCGAGCGATCGAGGCATTCCTCGGCATCGAGGCACATGAGTCGAGCGTCGCGGCGACAACCAACGCATTCGGCGAGTCGCTCACGGCGCGCGAGTTGGAAGTGCTCGCGCTGGTGGCGAAGGGCCGGGCCAACAAGGAGATCGCCCTCGCGCTCGGGCTGAGCGTGCACACGGTCGAGCGACACCTGACGAACCTGTACCCGAAGATTGGCTGCCGCTCGCGCACCGAGGCGGCGGCATACGCCCTCACGCACGGGCTCGCCTCGTAACGCCTGGCAGGGTTCCGCCATGGGGACTACGAGGTTTCCGTGACGAGCAACTGACACTGGGTTCCTACGCTGGGTGTGTCCTCGGCTCGATGTGTTCGCATCGTTGAGGGCGCGGAGGCAGAGGAGGCCACGATGCGCGTGGCGATCACGGGCGGCACTGGATACGTGGGGACGAAGCTGACGCGCGCGCTGGAGGCGCGCGGCGATGAGGTGCTGATCGTGCGGCGTGGGGAGCCTAGTGCGCCGGGTGTGCACTGGAACCCTGAGCTGGGCTGGTTTGCGCCGGGCACGCTCGACGGCATGGACGCGGTCGTGCACCTCTCGGGGACCTCGATCGCCGCGCAGCGATGGACGGCAGCGCGGAAGACAGCGCTGCGCGCGAGCCGGATCACCTCTACGCGTGTACTGGTCGAACACCTCGGAACACTCGAGCACAAGCCGAGCGTGCTCGTGATGGCTTCGGCGTCCGGCTACTTCGGCGAGACTGGCGACGTGGCGCGTACGGAGTCCGGCGCGAAGGGCAGCGGATTCCTCGCGGACCTCGTAGCGGACTGGGAGCGCGAAGGCGATCACGCGAAAGAGCTCGGCGTCCGTGTGGTGCAGGCGCGGTTCGGTCCGATGATCTGGCGCGACAGCGAGCTGATTCGGCGGGTGCTGCTGCCATTCTCGTTGGGCCTCGGCGGCACGCTCGGGAATGGCAAGCAGTGGTTCTCGTGGGTGGCGGCGCCTGATGTGGTACGCGCGCTGCTGTTCGCGATCGACCATGCCGAGCTGAGCGGGGCGGTGAATGTCACGGCGCCACAGCCGGCGACGAATGCCGAGTTCACGCGTGCCCTTGGACAAGCGTTGCATCGACCGGCGATCGTTCCTATTCCGGCGCTCGCGCTGCGGCTGCTGTTTGGGCGAGAGCTTGCCGACGAGGCGCTGCTGGTCGACCAGCGCGTTGTGCCGCAGCGGCTGACCGACGCAGGCTTTGTGTTCGAGCATCCAACGATCGAGGGCGCGCTACGCTCGACGTTCGCGCCGACCTCGGGATCTGCAATGGCCGAGGCGTCACGGTGACAGCGCTGCATCGACTCGAGAGCACGCAGGTGCTGCCGATTTCCGTGGAGGAGGCGTGGGCGTTCTTTAGTGACCCGCGGAACCTGGCGCGGATCACCCCGCCAGAGCTGCGCTTTCGACTCATCTCGGAGCTGCCCGACGCGATGTATGCGGGGTTGTTCATCTCGTATGAGATCGCACCGCTGCTGGGGGTGACGATGCGGTGGGTGACTGAGATCACGCACGTTGACGAAGGGCACATGTTCGTGGACGAACAACGGTTGGGGCCGTACCGGCTGTGGCATCACGAGCATTGGTTCCGCGCGGTACCCGGCGGGACAGAGATGCGCGACATCGTGCACTACGCGCTGCCTGGCGGCGTGCTGGGGGCGGTCGTGCATGCGCTGGTCGTGGGTGAGCGCGTGCGCTCGATCTTCACGTATCGACGACAGGTGCTGGAGTCGCGGTTCACGGCGATGGCGGCGGGAGCCTAGCATGGCACGCGAGGTGCCCGAGGCGCTGCGCGCGGCGGTTGTGCGTGACGTAGACGATCAGCCGGTGCACCTCGCGACGCTGTGGGCGGAGCGGCCAGTCGTGCTCGTGCTACTGCGACACTTCGGTTGTCTGTTCTGCAAAGAGCAGGCGGCGGAGATGAGTGCGGTAGGCGATGAGATCGAAGCGTTTGGCGCACACCTCGTGTTTGTCGGGTCGGGCAGCGCGCAGTACGCGCGGTGGTTCCAGGAGGACTACGCGCCGCGGTTTGCGGTGTATTCCGATGCGGAGCTGGTGACGTACCGCGCCCTCGAGGCGCGCCATGGCTTGTTCACTTCGGTGAACCCATGGACGTGGTGGTACTCGCTGCGCGCGATGCTGCACGGGTATTTCCAGTCGGGCACGCATGGCGAGCAGACACAGCAGGGTGTGGTCTGCGTGGTCGCGCCAACTGGTGAGATGCCATACCTGTACGCGAGCCGGGTAGCCGGCGACCATCCTCGACCGCGGCAGGTGGTCGAGGCGGTGCGAGAGCTGCGCGCTTAGGCCGCTGAGATGGCCTGCTTGCTGAGTAGCTTGCCGATCTCGGCGGCGGGGATAGGGCGACCGAATTGGTAGCCCTGGCCGATCTCGCAACCAAGGTCGCGGAGCGCCTCGACCTGCACGTTGTGCTCGATGCCCTCGGCGACGACTTCGAGGCCGAGGATGCGGCCGATCTCGATGATGGTATGGACGAGGGCCGTGTCCTTCGAGAACTGGTCGGCGATCTCGTCGACGAAGGCCTTGTCGATCTTGAGCACGTCGACGGGGAAGCGACGCAGGTAGTTCAGCGACGAATAGCCCGTCCCGAAGTCGTCAACGGCGATCCGCACCCCGAGCTCCTTCAGGTCGCGTAGACGCGTGAGCGACTGGGCCGCGTCCGCCATCAGCACGCTCTCGGTGATCTCGAGGACAAGGTTGTGTGCGGGGATCGGGCGCGACTCGAGGGTGCCCTCGACGTCGTTGACGAAGGAGGGCATCGCCAGCTGGCGTGCCGAGACGTTCACGGCCATGAAGAGATCGCGACGGGTTGCCTCGCGCCAGACGACCAGCTGCTCCGCCGCGCGGTTGAGGACCCAGGCACCGAGCTCGCGGATGGTGCCGTTCTCTTCGGCGACTGCGATGAAGCGGTCGGGCGGGAGCAGGCCGAGGCGTGGGTGATCCCAGCGCACGAGGGCCTCGAAGCCAATGATCTCGCTGTTGGCCAACGAGACGATGGGCTGGTAGTGCAGGAAAGGCTTGCGGCCCATCATGTCGGACACCTTGCCGACGATGGCGACGACGATCGTCGACGGCAGCAGGTAGGCGGTGAAGACCCACGAGATGAGCTGGAATCCGCCGAGGTCAGCGAGTACGTGCGGCATTGCGGGCGCGACGATCGAGGCGTCGAGCGCGTTCACGGCGGTGCAGAGGATGAGCGAGAACAGGACGACGAACCGCTGCCGGGCGTCGAGAATCTCGCCGAGGGGCGCGTCGCTGACGTCACGCGTGGCTCCGTGTGCTGGTGCGACCCGCAGCCTTGCGGGAACCTCGATACGGTAGCACCGAGGCGCACCTCACGTGAGCAGCAGGGTGTGCTCGGACGCTGCTGGCCGGGTCAGACGGTGGCGGGTTCGCTCTCGAGACTCGCGTCGATGTCGGCGATGCGATAGGAGCGCAGCTTTGGCATGAGTGCGCCGACCACCGCGAGGGCGATCAGGCAACCGATGCCGCCACTGACAACGGCGAAGGTGGCGCTGGTCGCGGCGGCGACGAAGCCGGACTCGGCCGCGCCGAGCTGGTTCGAGGTACCGGAGAAGAGGCTGCTCACGGAGTTCATGCGACCTCGGAGTGCGTCGGGGGTCGCCATGTTCTCGGTGGTCGTGCGCATGACGTTGCCGACCTGGTCGAACATGCCGACGGCGCCATAGGCAAGGATCGAGAGTGGTAGTGAGCGAGCGAAGCCAAAGGCGATCGTAGCCAGCGCGAAGCCGGCGACGGCCCAGAGCAACGTGCGGCCGGGCAACTCGAACGGTGGGAGCAGGACCAGCACGCCGGCGCCGATCAACGCACCGACCTCGAGCGATGAGGTGAGGATGCCGTAGCCAACGGGGCCGACGTGCAGGATGTCGCTCGCGTAGACGGGAAGCAGCGCCTGCGCGCCGCCGAAGAGCACGGCAAACAGGTCGAGCGTCATGCAGCCGAGTAGCACCTGGCTGCCGAAGACGAAGCGCAGACCCTCGGTGATCGACTCGGCGTTGACCTTGCCGCGCTCACCAACCGTGGGACGCGGTCGCAGCATGATCACCGTCACCAGGCCGATGGCCTCAAGGGCGAGATAGCCCCACCACGCGCCCTGCACGCCGACTGTGGCAATCGCCGCGCCCGCCATGGCGGGGCCGGTGACCGACGCGAGCGCGCCGAAGCTCTGGGCGACCGTGATGGCGTTCTGGAACGTACGCGGCGTGACGATCGAGGGGAGCAGTGCCTGCCGCGCTGGGTTCTCGAACTGGTTTGCGACGGCGAAGACCACGACGGTGCCGTAGAGGATGGTGAGCTGCATCGACTCGAACTGCTCGGCGCCGATGAGCGCGATTGCGCAGACGATAGCTGCGATCTGAGAGCCAACGATGACGAGACGACGGTCGTACGCGTCGGCGACGGCGCCAGCGTAGAGCGACAGGATGAGCTGCGGCAGGAACCGCACGAGGCCTAGCACGCCGAGACTGAACGGGTTGTGGGTGAGGTCGTAGACCTGCCACGCGACCGCCGCCTGCAGCATGTTCGAGGCCGCGTTCGTCGCGAAGCGGCCGGCAAGGAAGAGGACGAACTGGGGCTGCCGCAACGCAGCCAGCGGGTCATGCCCGGGACGGACCGCCACGCGAACCTCCGTGAGGACTTGGGGCGAGAAGCGTACCGTGCCCTTGCCGTGACTGCGAGGGTCAGGGGTGCCGGCGGCCTCGATGGCTACAATCGGCTCGATTTCGGGCTGTGAGGTGACTCGTGCGCATCGGACTGATCTCGGACACACATGTGCCGTCGATGGGCAAGGAGCCGCCGCACGAGGTACTCCGCGCATTCGAGGGCGTGGAGCTGATCCTGCACTGCGGCGACATCTACATCCAGGACTGCATCACCTGGCTGGAGCAGATCGCGCCGGTGCATGCGACGACCTCGTTCTTCGCGGGGGCTGGCGAGGGAGCGCCGCGGGCGAGCCTGCCGATCACGCTCGACGCGGCAGGCCGCTCGATCGGCGTCGTGCACAAGCTCGAGCTGCGCGCGCTGGGCGACGAGGTCACGCCAGGGATGATCGACCGCGAGATGCCTGCCGGTGCCTCGATTCCCGATGACCTGCGCGAGCTGTTCGGACGAGACGTGGACATCGTGGTGTTCGGCTACACACACGAGCCGATGATCGAGACGCACCAGGGTGTGCTGTTCGTGAACCCGGGCTCGCCCAACATGGTGAAGCAATCGATGCGACTCGGATCCGTCGCGATCCTCGAGGTGGACGGCGAGCGAGCGGACGCGCGCATCCTCGAACTGTCCGCGTTCTCGTAGCGACAGCCTGTCACACAACGAAGCCGCGGCAATTGCCGCGGCTTCGTGCTACGTGTCCTCGCCCTCGGTCGTTAGTCGGGCGTCGAGCTCCAGATGATGAAGTTGCCGCCGGTCGGCGTCGGGCCGCCGGAGACGCCAATCTCGGCTTTCTTGCTGATCTGCCTCGCGCCGGCACGACCCTGGATTTGCTGCAGCGAGTCGGTATGCAGCCAGAAGCGCGTGCGCCCGCTGCCGATGTTGCCACCGCTCGGTGAGACCGGATGCGGGCCTTCGATGCTGATGTCGTCCTGGAAGAGGTCGAGTGCTTCGCCCTTCTTGATGCCGGCGTAGCCGAGCCCCTCGATGTGAAAGATGTGGAACAGCCCGAAGCCGTCGTACATGTTCTCGAAGTCGACGTCGGACGCCTTGATCCCAGCGGACTCGTAGAGCTTGCGGCCCGAGGAGCCGCACGCCTCCTCGACCTCCTCGA
>JBAXNX010000034.1:0-9934 GCA_037133575.1 Chloroflexota bacterium | reverse complement strand
CCGGTCTGGCCGAACGAGGTGAGCGAGCACATCACGAGGCGTGGGTTCAGCGCGTGCAGCGCGTCGTACGAGAGACCGAGGCGCTCCATCGTGCCGGGCGCGGTGGTCTCAAGCAGCACGTCTGCATCGGCGATGAGTCGCTTGAAGAGCTCGCGGCCCGCCTCTTGTTCGAGGTCGAGCGTGACGGACTGCTTGCTGGTGTTGTAGTGCCAGAAGTAGAGCGAGCGGTTGATGTCCTCGACGTCGTTGTAAAAGGGGCCGACACGTCGTTCCTCGACGCCGTTCGGCGGCTCGATCTTCACGACGGTGGCGCCGAAGTCGGCCATGAGCTTGCCGCACCACTGGCCGGTGCGATCGGCGAGCTCGATCACGCGCGTGCCCTGGAGGGCTCCTGGCAGCTGAGTTTCAGGTGATTTGGCAGTCGTCATGATCGCCCCCTCGCCGCCGGCAGGTCGCCCGCACGTGGGCGCCGCCTCTGACTCGTTCGATCACTGTCTCGGCCGCTGGATACGCGGTCGTTATCGAGGGGTGTTGTACCACTTCGCGAGAGGGTTGTGGGGCCACCGTGGGTGGCTTTGGGGTGGGTGTGAGGTCAGTTGTGTTGCGGTGGGGATAGCAAGTGCGTGGGGATAGCACGAGGCCCGGCATTGCTGCCGGGCCTCGTGGTTTTGGTCGGGGAGAGCTAGCGGATCAGCCTGAGCCTCGGAGGCGGGGGTCGAGGATGTCGCGCATGGCGTCACCGAACATGTTCACACCGAAGACGACGACGCTGAGTGCGATCGCGGGTGCGATGAACATGTGCGGGGCGACGTACATGTAGCGGCGACCATCGCTGGCCAGCATGCCACCCCACGACGGAGCGGGAGGAGGCACGCCATAACCGAGGAAGCTCAGAGACGACTCTGCCAGGATGTACCCACCGAAGCCCAGGGACACCACGATGATAATCGGGGCCATGATGTTCGGCAGGATGTACTGGAAGATGATCCGCGTGTGCGTGGCGCCCAGTGAGCGTGCCGCGAGCACGTAGTCACGGCCTGTTACCTGCATCGATGCGGCGCGCTGGAGGCGTGAGCCGGTGATCGATGCTGGAATGGCGAGTGCCAAGACGACGTTGAACTGCCCCGAGCCGAGGATCGAGACGATCGTGATCAGCAGGATCAGGCCGGGGATCGCCTGGAAGGCGTCAACGACGCGCTGGAAGACGAGGTCGAACGGACCTCGGAAGTAGGCGCACATCATGCCCAAGGTCGTGGCGGGAATGATCGCCATGACCGTGGCACCGACCGAGATGAAGAGCGAGATGCGCGCCCCGTAGACGATGCGCGTGAACACATCGCGGCCGAACTGGTCAGTACCAGCGAGGTGCTCCAAGCTCGGCCCGGCGAGCGCGGGGCCCGTGCTCTGCTGGAGCGGGCCGTACTGCGTGATGATGGGTGCGAACACGGCCATGCCGATGAGCATGAGCAGCACCACCGCACCGAAGGCGCCAAGCGGCTTCTTGCGGATGAACTTGCTGGCCTCGTACCACACACGGGCGCCGACAGAGCGCTGTGCCCTGCCTCCCCCTCGTACTGCTTGCCCGATTCCGACTTCTGCGGACATCGCCTGTTCCTCCCCCCGACCCTACATGTGCTCTGAGACGCTTACGCGGGACGTGCCCGCGGGTCGAGGTAGCCGTACGAGACGTCGACCGCCAGGTTCATGCACATGACAAAGATTGCCGTCAAGACAACGATGCCCTGGACGACCGGGTAGTCGCGCGCGCCGATGGAGGACACCATCAGGCGTCCGAGGCCCGGCAGCGCGAAGATGGTCTCGGTAATGACCGAGCCACCGAGCAGGTTCGTGATCTGGATGCCGAGCACGGTGACGACCGGGATGAGCGCGTTCTTCAACGCGTGCTTCACAACGATCTTCGGCTCCTGCAGACCCTTGGCGCGTGCGGTGCGGATGTAATCCTCTTGCAGCACCTCGAGCATCATCGTGCGCGTGAGGCGCGCCACGGATGCAGAGAGCTGCACGCCGAGCACCATCGCGGGCGGGATGATCAGCTTAAGATGGCCGATCGGATCCTCTGCGAATGAGACGTACTTGAAGGAGACGGTGACGCCCCACCACAGCGTGGGGAAGATCACGATCGCAGTGCCGATCGCGAAGCCCGGGACGCTAATGCCGAGGATCGAGATCGATCGCAGCAAGTAGTCCACGGGGGAGTCTCGACGGACGGCGGAGATGACGCCGATCGGAATCGAGACGAAGACTGACGTAATGATGGCGACGAGCGCGACCTGTGCGGTGACGGGGACGCGCTGGGCGATCAAGCTCACCACAGACTGCTGGTCCCAGAGCGACGCGCCGAGGTTGCCCTGCGCGACCCCGGCGACGTACTTCACATACTGGACGTAGACCGGCTGGTCGAGGCCGAGACGGTGCTCCACCTGGGCGCGGTCGATGCCGGCCTGGTACGAACCACCACCACCCTGATCCTGGAGGAGGAGGTCAACGATGCTCCCCGGGATCAGCCGAACCATGAACACCACCATGAACATGATGATGAGCCAAGTCGGGACCATTCCAATGAGTCGACGAAGAACGTACTTCGCCATGCCCGTCACCCCCCCGTTTGTTATAAGCCGGCGGCCAGCATACACGACGCTGGCCGCCGGCATTTTGCAGCCTCGAAGGCTACTTGTCCACGTAGAACCAGCGGCAGGCCTTGGTCGACGCCGAGTACCCGTACCAGGTACCGGCCGTCGTGTCGTAGCCAGCCACATTGCCCTGCATCATGACACGAGCCGGCTGTGCGCCGAGCACGTACATGGGAACCCACTCAGTCGTGAACTTGGTCTGGAACTCCTCCATCAGCGCATTTCGAGCGTCCATCTTGAGCTCGACCTGCGCCTTGTCGATGAGGGCGTCCAGGTTCTTGTCCGAGAAGTGGCCGTAGTTGCGGCTGCCACCCGTGTAGTACTGCGACTGCATCTCGATGACCGAGTCCGGGGCCGCCGTGATGACGTACGACACCATCTGGAAATCGCCCTTGGCCTGGGGCACCGAGAAGGACGCGTTGTCCGCGTAGGGCTTGAGGCCGATCTTCATCTCCGGGAACACCTGCTGCATCTGCGCCTGGAAGCGCTGGCAGTTCTCCGGGTACGCAGTACCGGAAGTGTTCTGGAAGATGATCTGGAAGTCGATGCCCTTGCCGTTGGGGAAGCCAGCAGCGGTCAGCAGCTTCTGCGCCTCGGCGCGGTCAGCAGCCTTCGTGTCCGGGTTGTAACCGGCCAGCGACTTCACCTTCTCAGGCTTCCACGAGTCCGGGAAACCCGGGTTCAAGGCCGCCTGGTAACCCCAGCCACTGCCGTAGAACCCGTCCATGATCTGGGCGTAGTCGATGGCAAGCTGCAGGGCCTTGCGCACACGGATGTCCTTGAACGGGGCGTACTCCACGCTGGGGCGGAAGTGGTGCCAGTTCGAGTCGATCCACGCGTAGAGGTTCGCGTCCGGCTTGGTCTTCTTGATCTGGTCGATCTCAAGCTGGTTCAGCGCGCTGATCATGTTGGTCTGACCGCTGATGAACGCTGCCACCGCCGACGCGCGGTCGGGGATGATGGTCCAGTTGAAGTTGTCGAAGTGCGGCTCGTTCGGCCGGAAGTAGTTCGGGTTCTTCTTGTAGTTCATCTTCTGGTCTTTGACCCACTCGGAGATCTGGAACGGCCCGATGCCGCCCATCTTGAGGGGGTCGTTCCACCCGATGTCGTCCATCTCCTTCGGTGCGAAGGGGACGCGGGTGTCCATCAGACCATTGAAGAACGACGAGTTCGGCTTCGACAGGGTCACCTTGACGGTGGTCGGGTCGACAGCCTGCGCCTTGGTGATGTTCGCCACCATCGAGGCACGCTGGAAGGATGCTGCGGGGACCTTCAGCTTCTCGGCGTACAGACCACCGATGCGCTCCAGGTTCCACGCGACGTCCTCGGCCGTGAAGTCACGACCGTTCCACGGCGCCATGTTGTGCGTCTTGATGCCCGGCTTCACCTTGAAGACGAGGGTGGTCGGGTCAGCGACTTCCCACGACGTCAGGACGTGCGGACGAATCGCCGCGGTCTGCGGGTCGGGCTCCAGGCCCTTGTCGCCGATGACGTGCCAGATGTTGGTCGCCAACGCCGTGTGGGGGTCGTGCTGGGTGTAGCTGCTAGTGGTGTGCTCGGTGAACGTGCCACCGGCCTTCTCCTTGCCCTGGACGACCGGAGCCGTCAGGGGGAGACCAGTGCCCTTGGGCTGGTTCACACCAAGCGCGCCACTGCTGGCGCCGCCGGCTTCGCCGCCGGACTTCGTACCCCCGCACCCCAGGAGTGCGGCGCCTGCCAGGCCAAGTGCTCCGACCCCGATCCCTTCGAGGACGGATCGCCGGGAAACCCGGCCTCCAAACTGTCCGATAGTCACTCACGATCCTCTCTGCGTGCGGCTGGTACGGCCAGCCTGCTAAAGGGGGATACCCCTCTAGTCTGATGAATCAGCGCTCGGGTCTCCCCCGCGCGGCCGCAGGCGCTTAGCGCCTCCGGTCTTGACGAGCCGCTCCAGGAACTTCGCTCGTTCCAGGTTCTTCTGCGGTTGGATGGCCTGCATGCCACGAGCGGCAGCTTCCATCTCCTGTTCGACATCGATGTCGATCTGATGGTTGAAGGCATCCACTTCCTCGGCCGTCGGCGGCTTCAGCGGTGGGTCGATATCGAGGTCGGGGTGCTCCCAGGCGCGCGCAGCCTCGTTGACGGGGCGCGCGACTTCCTTGCCGAGGTGCCAGTAGGTGCCGCGGTCCGGAATGCGCCGAGGCAGACCGTCACGCATGGTGAACGTCGCGAAGTCGAGCGGCATCAGCCGCTTCGCTTCGCGGTCACACTCAGGGCACGGCTGTCCGAGGCTGCTTTCACGCGCAGGGCGCAGCAACTCAAAGACGCCGTCACAGTCATTGCAGTAGTACTCATACAACGGCACTGGCGACCCCCCGATCGACCACGAATGTGCACAGAGCCTCGATAGGAAACGGCCCGCGTCATCAGGTGTCAATAGAGATACGGGTTGCCGCTAGGCGCTGGATTCAAGTCATAACGTTCGTGGGATACCGTCAGACTTCCCAGGCACCGCCAGAAACGCAGGACGCCGGGTTACCCCGGCGTCCTGTCGATGGTTCCCGAAGAGCCTCGGTGCTAGATCGCGCCGCTGCCTGCGAGGGCGACGAGCTGCTGGGCGTCGAGCCCGAGCTCACCGTTGAAGACCTCGAAGTTGTGCTCACCGAGCATCGGCGCGCGACGCCGCAGTTCGTTGGGCGACTCGCTCATCTGCCACGGAGCGATCGGCACCTTCACCTTGCGGTCAAAGCCGGGAATCTCGATCTCACCGAAGAACCCTCGTGAGTTCCAGTGCGGGTCGTCGAGGTTCTGCTCCGGCCGGCGGATGACCGCCCACGGCAAGTGCAGGGACTGGCCGCGGCGGTAGATCTCCTCCGCGGGGCGTGACTGCACGAAGGCGCCGATGACCTCAGCGATGCGAGCACGCTCGGTCGTGGCGACCATCGGGTCGGAGTGCACGGCGGCCTCGTACTGGGGCTCACGCAGGTCAGCTGCGGCGTTGAACTCGTCAAGCCACTCCATGAGGTCGCTCCAGTTACCACGTGTGCGGGGAATGCCACCGCCCATGAGGTTGATGTAGCCACCATCGCCTGCGACGAACTGCCATGGCGCCGTTCGGGCCGGCGACGAGTGTCGACCGGTCTGACGCTGCACCAGACGCTTGGCGTACTCCCAGTTCGGGAACGCGCCCTCGACCGTGCAGGAGACGGACTCGTGGATCGAGACGTCGATGATCTGGCCGAGGTTGGAGCCCTCACGCTCGTAGAGCGCAGCCAGGATGCCCATGGCGGCAAACTCGGCGCCCATCCACAGCGAGTGCTCGCCGTCCGGACGGATCGGGGCGATCTCGTGGTCGTCATAGCCGGTGCTCATCATCGGGCCACCGAGGGCGATCTGGACGAGGTCGTTGACCTCCCAGTCCTTCCACGGGCCGGTGAGGCCAAACGGAGTGATGCAGCACCAGACGAGCTTCCCATCCTCGACGAGGTTGGCGAAGCTCTCGTGACCGGCGTTGATCTCATCGAGGACACCCGGGCCGGTGCTGTCGATCACGACGTCGGCGCGCTCCAACAAGCGGCGCCAGACGTTGAGGCCGTCACCGGTGGAGGGGTCGAGCGTGACACCACGCTTGTTGAGGTTGAAGTAGGCGTGGTGGAGCGAGCGCTCCTGACCGGGCTGATCCGCGATAAACGGGCCCTGGCGTCGGCCAGCCGAGCCGAAGCCCGGCATCTCCACGCGCACGACGTCTGCGCCGGCGGCGGCGAGGATCAGCCCGCACGCCTCGCCACGGTCGCCGATCTCGAGGACGCGAATGCCATCGAGTGGGGCGGTCATACGGCGATCTCCGACTTGAGCTGGGTGACCTCATCGGCGGTGTAGCCGAGGATCTCCGTCATGATCTGCTCGGTGTCCCCCCCGAACTCGGGCGCGCCATGCTGGAGCTGCCAGTCGGTGCGCGAGAGGTGCAGCGGCAGACCCTCGAAGCGCCGAGGCCCGAGGTACGGGTGGTCGGCGGTGGCGTAGAAGTTGCGCGACTTGAGCTGGGCGTCGTGCTCCATCTTGTCCTCGGAGTTCTGAGCCGTACCGGCCGGAACACCCTGGGCCTGAAGGACGTACATCAACT
The DNA here is from genome assembly GCA_037133575.1 of Chloroflexota bacterium. Taxonomy (GTDB): domain Bacteria; phylum Chloroflexota; class Dehalococcoidia; order UBA2979; family UBA2979; genus RH-chloro-G1. Next base: position 3,181 of record JBAXNX010000034.1, on the reverse strand, counting down.
CACGCGTGTCCCACTGGCGCGTGTACACCTCGATGGCAGCATCGAGCTTGTCCTGCACCTGGACGCGCGACATGTTCGTCGCGAAGAGCGGGTCGGTCGCCAGGTCGTCGGCGTTGAGGACCTCGCAGAGGGCATCCCACTGCTCGTCGGTCTCGCACGCGATGGCGATCCAGCGGTCCTCGCCCTGGCAGCGGTAGACGCTGTGCGGCGCGGTAGCCGGCCAGCGCATGTGGTTGCCCTGGCGCTGGTACTCCCGGCCGTTGACCTGGTAGTCCAGCATGGCCACGCCGCCCATCATCATGCCCGTCTCGCACTGCGCGACGTCGATGTACTGGCCCTGGCCCGTGCGCTTGCGGTGGTACAGGCCCTCGAGCAGGGCGATGGCACCGTAGTAGCCGGCGGTGTGGTCGAGGTACGAGTAGCCCCAGCCCGCAGGCGGCATGGGTTCCGGGTACCCGGACATCGCGGTCGAGCCGGAGACCGCCTGTGCGGTCGGGCCCCATGTGATGTATGTGGTGTCGACGCCGGCGTGACCGAAGCCCGAGATCGAGATGTAGATCAGGTTCGGGTTCAGCTCGCGCAGATGGTCGAAGCCAAAGCCCATGCGCTCGAAGGCGCCGGCGGAGAAGTTCTCCAGAACAGCGTCAGCGGTCTTGATGAGCCGCTCGACCATCTCGCGCCCACCGGGGTGCCAGATGTTGGCGGTCACGCCTCGCTTGTTCCGACTCATGTTGTTGAACATGCCGGAGCCGTTGAGCGACGGTCGGTCTGGGAAGACCTGCATGCCGTTGCGCATGGAGTCCAAATAGGACTCGTTCTCGACGCGGATTACGTCCGCGCCCAGGTCAGCCATGATCCGGGTGCATTGCGGCCCGGCCACGATCCATGAGAAGTCGACAACGCGGACGCCCTCAAGTGGGCGCGGCCCGTTGTTGGCAGTCTCTGCCACAGCGATCCCCCCTCATACGCCAGCCCTTGTCACCGGGTTGGCCTGCTTACGTGGGGCGCATTGTAGACCCGGACTTCCTAATTGTGTGGGCCGATCAACCGATCCGGTCGGGCTACACAGTCGCCGAGGCGGCCCCACTGATCGGGCGAGTGGTCGGGAGCGTCACGTAAGCGACGGTGCCGGAGCGGCCATCGCTCTCCAGCCAGATCCGCCCACCGTGGAGCTCCACGATCATCCTCGCGATCGGGAGGCCGAGGCCGGTGCCCTGTGTGTTGCGAGGGGCAGCGGTGGAGCGGTAGAAGCGCTCGAAGACGCGGGTGAGCTCGCTGGCGGGGATGCCGACGCCGTGGTCCAGCACCGCGATGCGTACCTCGCTGATCTGGCCAGACACGCTGACCTCGACGCCCCCGCTGTCGGAAGAGCTGCTGAATTTGATGGCGTTCTGGATGAGGTTTTCGAGCACCTGGCGGATGCGCGCCTCGTCGGCCCAGGCGACGACTTCGCCCAGGGTGCCACAGCTGATGGCGACGCCAGCAGCAATGGCGGTGGGGCGGAGATCCTCCACGACACGGTTCGCGAGCACGCCGATGTCGAGGCGGTCGCGGTCGAGGCGGACACTCGCGCCCTCGAGGGCGGAGAGCGTGAGCAGGTCATCGAGGATGCGCCGGAGGCGGGCTACATTGCGGGTGAGCAGGGAGACGAGGTTGGCCTGCACCCCGCTGCGAGGGCCAGACTCGGCGCCCTCGAGCATCTCGACGGTGGCCTGGATGGCGGTGAGCGGCGTGCGGAGCTCGTGGCTCACGGTGGAGATGACATCGCGACGCATGCGCTCGACGTCGAGCACCTCGGTGACATCGCGCAGCGTAATCACGGAGTGGCGCGTCGCGTTCGGCGGGCCACCGCGGTCGCGCGTGACAGCGAGCGTGCGCCCGTTGAGCTCGAGTAGCTGTGGGCCATCGGGGCGCTCGACGATGGGGGCGGCGACACCGGGCAGCAGCTCGGTCATGTGACGACCTCGAGCGCGGGCATCGGTGGTGCCGAAGAGACGTGCGGCGGCGGGATTGCAGACGATGCAGAAGCCTTGCATGTCGAAGGCAACGAGACCCTCGCTCATCGTCTCAAGCGCGGTCGCGGCGAGGTCGCGCTGCTCGCGCACGACGTCCTGCAGGCGATCGCGCTCGAGCGCTGATGCCGTGAGTCGATCGAGCATGCCGTTTACGTCTTCGGCCATGCGTGCGAGCTCGTCCGTACCGACCACAGTGACGCGCGCATCACTCGGGCCACCACTCACCGCGACCATCTCACCGCGCAGGCGACGCAGCGGACCGAGCACGGCCGCGCGCAGGGCAACGGTCATCGCGATGGCGAGCAACGCTCCGAGCGTGAGCACGGAGCCGACCAGCGTGAACGTCGTGCTTGTGGAGAGCGCGCCAACGCCACGTTGCTGCGAGGTACGGATGATCAGCGCGGCCTGGCCGTTAATGTCACGAACCACGCCATAGCCAACCGCCTCGCCGTGTTCGCGCAGTGCGAGGAGGCGATCGCTGTGGACATCGCTACCGATCAGATCGGGCGGCGCCTCGGCGAGCGGGAGGAATTCCAGCGGAGTGTCGAGAACCTTCGAGAAGGTCTCGACGCGATCGGCGTTCAGCCAGCGTGCAAAGACGAGGGTGCCGCGCGACGTGCCACTGCCGTCACTGCGAAAGATCGGTAGCGCAACGAACAGGAGCGACGTGCCAGCCTCGGTACGCATCACGCCACCATTTGCCGTCGCGTCGTTCGCGCGGCGCAGCACATCGGGCACGCGGGTCATGCTCCAGTCGGGCGAGAGTTCCTGGATGGCACCCGACTTGCCGTCGGGACGCACGGTGCGGCCCTCTACGACTCGACCGTTGGTGTCGAAGAAGACGAGCGCGGCGAGATCCATGGTGTCGAGGATGTCATCGGGAAGGTTGCTCGTGATAAACGCGGGCGACCGTGTCTGCATGTAGCCGTAGGCGTCATCCCACGATGCCCAGTCACCGATCAGCACGTTCATACGGTCGCGCTCGGCGTCGACAGCGTGGACGACGCGCATCACGTCACGGCGCACCTCGTCATCCTCGAGCTGGCGGAAGCCGTCGACCAGCACAAGGCGATCGAAGACGAGCAGTGCAGCGAGCGCGAGGGTGGTGACGGCAGCGACGATGAGCGCGACGCGCCAGCGGAGCGTGATGTTCACCGCGGATCCAG
>JBAXNX010000033.1:0-10027 GCA_037133575.1 Chloroflexota bacterium | reverse complement strand
CGCAGATCGACACGCTGATGGCGCACGGTCACCCGTACTCGGAAGTCGCGAACGAGTCCGTGATCGAGGCGGTTGACTCGCTCAACCCATACATGCACGCGCGTGGCGTGTCGTACATGGTCGACAACTGCTCGACCACGGCACGCCTCGGCTCTCGCAAGTGGGCGCCGCGCTTCGACTACCGGCTCACCGAGGAGGCCTACGTCTCGCTCGACGAGCAGACGGGCACGGATGCGTCGCTGGTGGACGCGTTCAAGAAGCACGAGATCCACCAGGTGCTGGCCGAGTGCGCGAAGCTGCGCCCCTCGGTCGACATCTTCGTTGAGTAGTCCGAGCTAGAGGGGCAGCGCGTCGAAGATCGTCGCGTTGTCGAAGGTCCGAGCGAACTCGCGAGCGTGTTCTCGGGCCTGCTGATTCCGCTCTGCGTCTTGCATCCAATGCACAACGGCCGCCGCGATGGCGGCCGTTGTGTCGTCTATGACCTCGCCCGCCCCGTGCGCCTCGACGTCGCGTGCAATCCAGGGCACGTCGGTGACGAGCGTCGGCACGCCGCACCCGAGGTAGTTCTTCACCTTGCCGGGATCGGCGCCGAACTGCGTGAACGTGTCGAGCTCGCGGAGGTACGGCGCGATCGCAACGCATGAGCGCGCGATCAGGTCCTCGACCTCGCGGTCATCCTCGACGCGACCGAGGAAGTCGACGTGCCCCTCGACGTTCAGGTGCTGCGCCAGACGTTCGAGCTCTGCTCGGTACGCGCCCTCGCCGATCACACGGAAGCGGAAGTTGGGGATGGCCTCGACGATCGTCGGAATCGCCGCGATGACGCGCTGCACGCCCTGCTTTTCGATCAGGTGGCCGATGAACACGAGCACGTTGCGGTCGCACTCCTCGAACGTGCGAGGCGTGATGCGGTCGAGCCAGATCCCGTAAGGCACGACGAAGTGCGCTCGATAGTCGCGTGGCGTCAGTCCGAGGTGTTTCCGTTTCGCCTCGACCATCAGTGCCGTGTGGTCCCAGACCTCGTCGGCATGGAGCGCCGCATAGCGATTCACGCGCGCATAGATCGCGTTGCGCAGCCTCGAGCCGAAGCGCCCACTCGGCACGAAGTCGAGGCTCCAGAACGTGACGCGCTCGACGCGACCGAGTGTGCGCAGCAGCAGGCCAAACAGCGTGAGCAGGCCATCCACGGCGATGTAGCGATCCCAGCTTCCGCCGAAGCGCAGCGTCCACCAGACCGTGAACCAGAGCTCTTTGGCGTAGATCAGCGGCTCCGGCCAGCTTCGGTAGTCTCGAGTCTGTCTGTCCGCCACAAGCGTGCCGCGCCGGTAGAGCCGGAACGCACTGCGTCGATCCGGGGCGTCCGAGAAGGCGTGGCGAATGTTCAGCACCTCCTCGGCGCCCTGCATGTTGAGATACGCGACGAGCTCGTCCTCGGCGGTCGTATGGAACTTGTGGGCGACGACGAGAAAGCGCTGCGACTGCATCTGCCGCCACGGTATCGTGTGCCCGCGCTGTGGTGGGAGGCCGACCTGTGGACTTGCGAGGTGTGCGCGTGCTCGTCACGGGTGGCGCGGGCTTCATCGGCTCGCACACCGCTCGTGCCCTCCTCGATCACGGCGCTGATGTGCACATCGTCGACAACCTCTGCACGGGTCGCCGCGAGAACGTCCCGGACGGCGTCGTGTTCCACGAGACGAGCGCGGCCGATCGCGAGCTGGCGCGCCTGCTCGGCGCATGGCGACCACAGCTCGTGTACCACTTCGCGTTCAACGTCCTCGTCCCGCAGGCCGTCGAGGATCCGCGCATGGACCTCGAAGGCATCGAGGGCTCCATCAACGTCCTCGAGCTGGCTCGCGATGCGGGCGTGTCGCGCATCGTCTTCGCCTCGTCCGGCTTCCTGTATGGCAACACCGAGCACCTCCCAGCGAGCGAGGCAGAGCCCGTTATCCCCGTCTCGCCGTACGTCGTGTCGAAGCACGCCGTCGAGGGCTACCTCGACTTCTACCGGCGCGCGTACGGGTTGCCGTACGTGGTGCTGCGCTACTCGGCGGTCTACGGGCCGGGGCAGGTGACCGGCGCGATGGCCGACTACGTCCGGCGGCTACGCGCGGGTGATCAGGCTGACATCTGGGGCGATGGCACGAAGACGCGCGACTACGTGTTCATCGACGATGTCGTCCGAGCCAACTTGCTCGCACTCGATGCGCCGAGTGACATGGAGTCACCCGTGTTGAATATCGGCACCGGCATTGAGACGACACTCAACGAGCTCTACGCGCGCATCGCTGCACTGCTCGACCGCGAGGCGAGTCCTCGCTATCACCCCGATCGGCCCGGCGAGCAACTGCGCTACAGCCTCGACGCATCACGAGCGCGAGAGGTGCTGGGCTGGCTGCCAACCGTGGATCTCGAGGAGGGATTGCGGCGCGTGGTGGGGCCGCTGCCGGACTAGCCGCGCGCCTCGCTCGTGTCATGAACCGTGGTGCGGCTACGCAGCCAGGCGAATGCCCAGAACCGCCACGATGTTGGCATGAGCATCGTCGCCAACTGGCCGAGCGAGTACGCCACGTCGAGCAGCCCCGGCCGGTACCCGTACTCGCTCACGGCGCGCCAGCGCACCGCGATCGTGGCGAGCTCGACGGCCCGCGCGTGCTGCCGGCTGAACGAGTCGGGGGACGTCCGCAGTCGCAGCACGGTCTCCGGCAGGTTCGCGAATGCGCCGATGCGCCCGAGGCGAAAGTAGAAGTCGTAGTCCTCAGCGCCCCGCTTGAGGTCAGCCCGATAGCCGCCGGCCTGCCGCGCAGCTTCGGTGCGAAACATCACCGCGGGATGCGCGAACGGGCTGTAGCGGAACAGGTGCGCGCGGATCGCCTCGTCGTCGAGGTGATAGCGCCGAGGCAGCACGGGGCGCAGGTCTCCATCGCACACCTCGATCGCGCCGCCGCAGATCACGACGTCGGGATGCGCGTCGAGGATCGCGACCTGGCACGCGAGGCGGTCGGGTAGCGACCAGTCGTCCGCATCCATAATCGCGACGTAGGCACCGCGCGCCTCGCGCAGCCCGAGGTTCGCAGCGCCACTAACGCCGAGGTGGGTCTCGCTGCGCACGAGCCGCAGACGAGGGTCTCGCTGCGCATATGTCCCGACCCGATCCGATGTGCCATCGCTGCTGGCATCGTCCACGACGAGCAGTTCGAAGTCCTCGAACGTCTGCGCCAGCACGCTGTCGATCGCAACGGACAGCGTCGCGGCCGCATTCCGCGCTCGCATCAATACAGTCACACGAGGCGGCTCAAGAGTGGCTATCATCCGGCGCCGTGAGCATACAGGCGTCGCAGGATGACAGTGCCGGGGCGATCCTCGCGAGATGGGCCGATCTGCTGGCGTGCCCTGTGTGCCACGGTGAGCTCGCTGCGGACGGGGGTGCGCTGGTGTGCTCCTCGTGCGGCGAACGGTTGCTCCTCGATCGTGGCGTACTGATGGCGACGGACCTGCGGGCACTGACGCCGCATCTCGCGGGGCAAGTCGCGACGTTCGAGCACGAGCACGTGGGGTACGGCGACGCGTACACGCTCGCCGCGTGGCAACGTCGATACGTCGAACGCTGGGAGCAGGCCGCCGGCCCCGTGACGTCTGGCCTGACTGTCGTCGACTGCGGCACTGGCTCCGGGTACATGGCCATCGAGCTCGCGCGTCGGGGCGCTCGAGTCGTCGCGTGCGATCTCACGTTTGCCAGCCTCGAACGCCTCGTGCGGATCGCAGGCGAGGTGGGTGTGGCTGACCGGATGCTCGCGGTGTGCTGCACGGCCGATCGGTTGCCAGTGCGGACCGACGCGATCGAGGCGTTCATCGCCAACGGTCTGATCGAACACCTGCCCGACGACCGTGCTGCTGCCGTCGAGTGGGCACGTGTCTGTCGTGCCGCCGCGACGTTGATGGTGGCCGTGCCCTCCTCGTTGAGCCTCGTGCATCTCGTCCTGCGGCCGGTGCAGCGGTGGCGCGACCGCCAGGTCGGCCACCTGCGGCGGTACGACGTGCCCGAGTTGCAACGAGCGCTGGCCGGCTGGTTGCTGCTGAGCGCGGTGTATACGGGCCACTGGTCGAAGGCATGGCGCGTGCTCGCGAACATGACTCGAGTGGTGCGGTTCGACGAGGAGGCGATGGAGCACCTCGACGCGGCGCACGAAGGGCATGCGCACGGTTCCAGCAACATCGTGTCGTTCTGGCGGCGAGGCGACCTCGAGTGAAGGTCGTGTACTGCCTGCCGCACCCGCAGACGGTCTACGCGGCGCGCTTTCTGCACGACGGCCTGCGCAACGCGTTTCTCGACCTGGGCCACGAGTTCACGACGTTCACAGCCGATGACGACCTCGAACGCATGCTGCGTGAACGCCAGCCTGACGTGTTCATGTACAGCCTCAACTTCTATCACCGTCGCTACGTCGACCTCGCCTTGCTTCGAGCCGTTCGCGAGCGCGGCATGGTGCTGTTCGCGCTGACTCGTGCGTGGAATCGCTCGGCGGGGTTCCTCACGAATGGCAGCATCGCGGCGAGCGATCTACGCAGCGATCGGCACGAGGTGCAGCTGATTCGGGACGGCCTCGCGGGCGACGTGTTCTGGAACTGGATCCCTCGTGACCACGCGCTGCTCGATGGCTTCGAGGCGACGACTGGCGCGCGCTATGAGCAGATCATGCTCGCTGCCGACACGACCACGTACTGGCCCGAGTTCGACTCAGCGTGGGAGAGCGATCTGGCCTATGTTGGCGCGAACCTCGCCGCGAAGCGCCGCTACTTCAACGCGTGCATCCGGCCGCTAGGCACTGCGCATGACCTGCAGGTCTACGGTAGCGACTGGACGCTCGCGAGCCGCGCGCTCGGCCACATGCAGCGCCTGGGCCAGTACCTCAACATTCGAGCTCTTGCCGGCCTCCGCGAGCCGCAGCTCTCCATCGCCGACGAGCTTCCGATCGCCCGCGACGCGCACGACTGGGACGAGATGGTGGGGCACTTCCTCGCACAGCCGGACGAACGCCAGACGATCGCGACGCGCGGTCGTGACCGGGTGCTCGCGGCGCACACGTACCACCACCGTGTGCAGCAGATCCTCGGCATCGTCGATGAAGTGCGTGCGATGCGGGCCATGGCGTGACGGCTGCTCCGCCTGCGCTGCTCAAGACTCAGCTCTATCGCCTCAGCGATGGACGTGTCGTCCTGCGCGACGAGGTCACTGGGACGCTCGAGGTACACGGTGCGTCCGATGTCACCCCGAGCGAGCAGCGTGCATCGCTCGGACGAACGAGCCGGATGCGGGCGTTGTTTCATGCGATGCAGGCGAGTGTGCTCGTGCCGCAGCCGTCGAGGTGGATGCGGCGACTGGTCGGCCTCGTGCTGCCCGTCCCGGCGATCACGGCGCAGGGGCGGTTCCTCGATATCGGCTGTGGGGCTGGCGGGGTGCTCGGTGTGCTCAACGACGGGTGGGAGCGCGTCGGCGTCGAGCCAAACCCGGCCATGGCCGCGCTGGCAGCGCGACAGCATGGCGTCACGATCATTGAAGGCGCGTTCGAGGATGTCACGGTCCCCGGTGACTTCGACTGCATCCGTGCCTGTCACGTGATCGAACACACGCTGCACAACGACGTGTTCCTCGCTGGGATCGCCGCGCACCTCGCTGATGACGGGTGCGCGGTGATCTACACGCCGAACGTCGACGGGCTCGCGCGACGGCTGTTCGGCGCGTCGTGGGCGTGCTTCGGTGACACCACGCACGTCCGGCTCGTGAGTCTCGATGGCCTCGTACGGCAGTGCGAGGCGCACGGACTGACCGTCGTTGAGCGCCGCACGTACGAGATGGGCATCTTCGCGGACTCGCTGCTGCGGTCGCTGGGTGGCCAGCCGAGCCGCGGCTGGTTCCTGCCGCTGCAGGCGGCGATCACGCTTGCTCTCTCGCCGCTGCTCTGGCTTGCGTGCCGCCTCGAGCTTGGCGATGCGTGTTACGTGGCTCTCACACGGGCACGGATGATCGAAGCGAGGCCGAGCGCCAGCAGTGTCGAAGCGGTCGCCACCGAGACGATCAGCCCCGCGTAGAACCACTGCTGTGGCCGGTATTGCAGGACGATCGTGACATCGATCGAGCCGTCGAAATGCTCGATGTACTCGGATGGTGCGAATTGCGTGCGCAGCGAGTCGCTATCGAACACCCATGCATTGGCATACCCGTCCGCGAGCGTGTGTGGCACGGCGAGCGGTAGTTGCGCGCTGCGCAGCGCGTCGAGCACACCGTGGTGCACGTTGGACCGACACTCGATGAGGTCGTCGGCGAATCGTCGGACTACCTCGCATGAGTGCGGAGAGTCCGGGTACCAGGCCCAATCGGTGTTGAAGTGCTGCAGGAAGCGCACGGTGCGGGGTCCGGTCAGCCCGTGCAGCGTGACGCGGTACGTTGCGTCGTTCAGGCGCTGGAACGTGACGTGCTCACCTCGAATGCGCGGCAGGTACGAGAGCCGCTCGTACAGCGCATACACCTCGTTGTCGGCGACTAGGCGGTAAGCCGGGTCGCGCTCGAAGTAGTCGGTGTAGCGATGCACATCGGTCACCGGTGCGCCCGTTCCGAGGTCATACGCATCGCGATGGATCAAGACGTAACGGACATCAGTCTTCGCAAGGTCGTCGTCGAAGTCGGGATAGGGCGCGAACGTTGGGTTGTAGGCGAACGCCTGTGCGCCCCAGGGAATCGAGGTACTGAGCTCGGGTGCGACATAGCGATTGAAGGCGACGGGCTGCGCGAACGCGAGCTCCTCGAAGTACATGAATTGTCGGAACACGTCCGTGCGTGGGTTGATCGACCACGTGTAGGCCTCGTACCCGGTCGCCGGATAGGTCACGACCGTGAAGTCCTCGGGCGACTCCAGGAAGCGCGCGTTCAGCTCCTCGTACGCTCGAGGTATGCGCGCGGCGCCCATCGCGCCGTGCGCGTTCCCGGTGAGCAACGGCCACTGCGTCGCGAATACGACGATGAGAACAAGCGCGACCGCTGGCCGGTACGCGCGCGAGCGCTGCTCGGCCAGCACGAGGAGCGCGGCGACCACCACGACGATCGAGGCGAGCTGTGCGTAGGTCGCGAGCCGCGTGAAGTGCCGCAGCAGCCCGAAGCCTGGGACGTGAGCGTAGGCGGCGCTCCAGGCTGGACCGAGCAATGGCGCATTGGGGCCGAGCGTCAGCAGCACACACGCGGCGTACACGACGATCGACACAGCGAGTGCACCTCGCCCGCGAGCACTTCGCGCGGTGGAAGCCAACACGACTGCGCCGAGTGCCGGTGCGCCGAACGTCAGTGCATAGGGCAGCCGCCCACCGTAGACGACGGACTGCCAGTCGCCGCCCATCTGCAGGAACGTCGAGGCACTGACAAACGTGGTTGTGTGGCGGAGCTCCTCGAAGATCGTGTCCTGGGTGCCGTTGAAAATCGCGTCGTTGGTACTCGTGATCGTCGTCGCGACGAAGGGCACGAGCCAGAACGCGTGTAGCAGCGAGATCAGGGCGAACGTGAGAATGGCGGCGCAAATGCTTCGAACATGCCAGCGGCAGATGGCGACGGCGAGCAGTGCAGCAGTCAGCGCAACGTGGATCGCCCAGAACAACGGATGCGTAACGAGCAGCGTGATCAGCGCGAGCTGAACTGCTGCGGCCGTTGTGCACGCTCGTGTGCGATGGATCTCGAGGGCGACTCGCGCGGTCAGCGCTAGCGTGAGCATGGTCGCGAAGATGTGCGACGCCTGGATCACGAGGTGCTCCATGGTCACCGTGCTGAGCACGAGCATCGTGGCGGCCACATAGCCGAGCTCGGTGCGCCCGGTGATGCGCCTCGTGACGTCGAGCCATGCAAAAGCTGCAAGGGCAAGCACACCGAAGATGAGCAGGTACGCGACGAGCTCGTGCGGCAGCAGGCGCGACAGCATCGACGGGATAAACGCGAGCCAGGTGACGAACATCGCGGTCGGTCGTGGCAGACCGAAGAACGAGGCCTGCATCGTCGACATCGGATCGAATGCACGGCCGGGCCAGAAGTACGGATAGTCTCCGTAGGCCAGGATGCCGGCGGTAGGTAGCACGCGGTACGAGATCGCGACGACCAGCACGACGCAGTACGCCGCGCCGACCGGGCGGCGTGCGAACCAGCGTGCGAGAAAGCTCAATGACGGCGTGGGCAACTCGAGGCCGACAGTAGCGCACGAGCTCGTGTCGGCGCGCGCCGAGTAGGATGGCGGCCGTGAAGGTGACTGCGCGCTGGGCGTCCTTCTGGATTGTGGTCATGCTGGGCGTGGCCGCGCTGTTCGCTGCGCCCCGTCACGTCGCGGCGCAGGCGCCCGGTCCGCTGCTGCTCGGCGTCGCGGTCGAGGAGGTGCTGCCGATCAACGCGGAGCGCATCGTCTCGGCGTCATTCGGCCATGTGGGCGGCCTCGATGCGCTGTACCAGGCCTACCTCGTGCTCGCGCGGGCCGACGGCGCGCCGGGTTGCACCGTGTTCTTCGAGCGCACGACGGGCACGCTCGCGCTGCGCTCAGACAGCGGGCAGTTCGTGAACCTCGGTGCACCCGGCGGCGCGGGTAGCGCGAGCTCGGCCTGGTGCACGTTGCGGGCGCAGGCCAGCCACGCGACCGAGCGCGACGGCGTACTGACCGTCGAGTTCGCACTCACGCTGCAGCCGCGCCTCGAGGGGGTCGCGGAGGTGTTCGAGACGGCCGTCGACCGCGATGGCCGCTCCGCCGCGCCCCGCAAGCAGGCGACGGTGCGTGTCGGTCGAGGCCCGCTGCCGCCCTCGACGGTCAGTGCGGACCTTGATGCGGTCACCGCTGGGCGTCCGGCCTCGATCACTGCGACGTACAGCGACCAGAACAGCTGGCAGACGCTCACGGAGCTCTACCTGGTGGCGGCCGATAGTGTCGGTGGCGCCGGTTGCTACGCGCGCTATCTGCCTGCGACGAACATGCTCCAACTGCGTGGTCCGAACGACGCATGGCTCGATGCCGGCGCGCCCGGTGCCGACGGCAGCGCGACGAGTGCCGCCTGCGCGCTTAACGCACGCGCGTCGAGTGCGAGCGGGGCAGGCGAGTACGTCACCGTGCGCTACGCGCTCACGTTCGCAGCGCCGTTCGCCGGAAAGCATCGGCTGTACCTGCTCGCGGTCGACGATGCGAATCTGCGCACCTACTGGGACGATCGAGGTGGTCTGCTGGTTGGAGCTCGGCCGTTGTCGCTGGGCGAGCACCTCACACTGTTCGTACGCGAACAGGCGTTCACGTGGAGCGGCCTGTTCGTGCTGATGACACTGGCCGCGACAGCGGTGAGGATGTCTCCACGGATCGCGTGGGGCGCCGCCGCGGTGGCGTTGCTGGTTGCGGCCACGCTCGCGACGCTGCATCTCGCAGCCGCTGAGTCGGCCTCCGCATTGGCGCTGGCACTGCTCGTGTTGGGCGCGGTGCTGGAGGTTCGGGATCGTCGTTTTTCTGCGTGGCCGTCGCCGCGGTGGCGACGTCGCGCGTAACTGCTGGAGGATTGATGCCCACAGCGCTCGTCACTGGCTCTTCAGGGTTCCTCGGTTGGCATCTCGCCAGTCGGCTCGTGCGCGATGGGTACGAGGTCGTCGGCCTCGACTTCCACGATCCGCGGAACCCGCTGCCGGAGGGCATGCGCGACCTGCGCGTCGATGTGCGAGATCGCGAGGCGGTCCGTCGCGCGGTGAGCGAGGTCAAGCCGGACGCGCTCTTCCACGCGGCGGCACAGGCGTCAGTCGATCTCGATGCGCGAGCCGGTCGTCGACATCGAGACGAACGTGCTTGGCACGGTCCACCTCGCGCAGGCGGCGATCGATGCGGGCGTGCCGCGCATGGTGTTCGTCTCGACCGGTGGCGCGCTGCTCGGGGAGCCCGAGGTGGTACCGGTGACTGAGGCGATGTCGAAGGGTGCGATCCCTGAGTCGGTCTATGGCGCCTCGAAGCTGGCGGCGGAGCGCTACCTCGCGCTGGTG
>JBAXNX010000032.1:0-10073 GCA_037133575.1 Chloroflexota bacterium | reverse complement strand
CCGGCAAAGCGCAGCGCGCGACCCTCGATGCGCATCACCGCGCTGAGCGTGCGCTTGTCGGGCTCTGCCTCGAGCGCGACCGTGCGGTAGATCTCGGCGAGTGTCTCCGCCTCGATCGCTGCCGCAGTTGGGCGATCGCTCGTCCAGAACACGGGGACGGCCCAGCCCGCGAGCGAGGAAGCGCGACGATTGAAACGCGCGGTCGCTTCGACGTTCGTGCGTTCCGTCCACATGCCACCGATGTCGTCCGAGACGACGAGCGCGACCCGGTATGCGCCACGGACCAACGCGAGTCGCCTCGCGGCTTCCTCGGCCGCACGAGTCACGACCACCTCCGCGTCGATGGTGATGAGGTGGTCCACGGCTTCGGCGACGCGATCGCGGCCCATCGGGTTGAAGCCGCTCAGCGGCAGGGCGAGCGAGCCGTCAGCGTTCGTCATCGCCTCGATGTAGCGGTGGAAGCGGGCCATGTCGCGAGGCATGCGATAGAGGTCGCGCATGAGCGCGAGCGTCGGCACGAGCTCGATCTGCATGTGGCTGAGGCTACCAGCGCCCCCGACAACAGCGGGGAAAGTCGCCCCCGACGCCCATCCCACTTCAACGCGGATCATCGAGGAAAGTGGGAAAACCCGGATCCACGTGGCACCGGGGACGACTTCGATTCCAGCGTATGGCCGGTGTCAGCCGCCATCCCGTCACGCGCCCATGGCGTCGATGCACTCAACAGTTGCATACGACTGTAATATCGCGCTGCTTGTAGACGACTCGGGACGGCGAGCACTCCTCCCGCCCCGAGCCCACCTCGGGGGATCGGCTGACGCTCGTCGGCGGAGGAGGTTGGGATGGAACGCAGACCGCTCACTGGGATTCGTGTGCTGGACTTCACCTGGGTGCGCGCCGGGCCGTGGGCCTGTCGCTGGCTCGCTGCGCTGGGCGCCGAGGTGATCAAGGTGGAGTGGGCGCAGCCCGGCACTGGCGGCTTTAACAGTCGCGGTGGCGGTGCGGCGGCCGGCGCCGATGGTGGCGCGGCGAACACGCCGCCCGGTGTGCCCGCGGGCTACAACGCCGGCGGACAGTTCAATGACACGAACGCTGGCAAGCTCGGCATCACGCTCAATGTGCGCGATCCGAAGGGGCTCGATCTCGCGAAGCGACTCGTGGCGATGTCCGACATCGTGATCGAGAACTTCAGCTCGCGTGTCATGGACAACTGGGGGCTCGGCTATTCCGAGATGGTGAAGATCAAGCCCGACATCGTGTACGTCTCGATGGCCGGGTTTGGGCACGTCGGCAGCAAGCACGAGTACGTCACGATGGGCCCCGTCGTGCAGGCCTTCTCCGGCCTCACGCAGTCCTCGGGCCTGCCGGACGCGCCGCCCGCCGGCTGGGGCTGGTCGTACATGGACGACACCGGCGGCATGTATGGCGTGATGTCGGCACTCACCGGCCTGCATCACCGCAACGCCACCGGCCAGGGCCAGCACATCGATATGTCACAGGTCGCGGCGGCAATCACGCTCACTGGCCCGGTGCTGCTCGACTACACGCTGAACGGCCGCGGTTCTACACGTGAGGGCTTCCCGCCCGGCAATCGCGCGGTGTGGCCGGGCACGCCGGTAGTGAACAACTATCGAGGCCCGATCGTGGCGCCGCACAACGCGTATCGCACCGCCGCGGCGCCTGCTGGCAACAATGCCGCCTACAACGACTGGTGCGCGCTCTCATGCGAGAGCGACGAGGAGTGGCGAGCGCTCGTTGGCGTGATGGGCAACCCGAGCTGGGCGACGGATGCCCGCTTCGCGACAAACGCGGGTCGCATCGAGCATCAGGTCGACCTCGACGCCGGCATCGAGGCCTGGACGCGCACGCTCGGCAAGTACGAGATCATGCGCGTGTGCCAGGCGGCCGGCGTGCGCGGGATGCCAGTGCAGAGCAACCAGGATCGTGTCGATCACGATCCGCAGCTGCGCTCGCAGAACATGTACGTGCCGCACTTCCACAAGACGCTCGGCACGAACCTCGTGCAGAACTTCCCGTTCAAGCTCTCGGACACGCAGGTCGACGTGCAGGCCGTCTCGCCGCAGGTGGGCGAGCACAACCGCACGGTGCTGCGTGGCCTGCTCGATGTATCCGACGAGGACATCCGCGAAGGCCAGCAGAACAATCTGTTCTGGCCCAGCGCGCTCACAGCGCCCGACTACATCGCTGCCGCGCTCGACGAGCCATGGCAGCCGCGCGCGCCCCTCGAGCGTCCGAGCGTCGTAGATCGAGGACGCGCACAACGCTTCTCGGATGGACCGATCGGCGATCTGCGCGTGCTAGAACTCGGCGACGAGAAGGGCCAGTGGTGCGGCAAGCTGCTCGCTGACCTCGGCGCGGACGTGATCAAGATCGAGCCGCCGTCAGGCAGTTCCGAGCGGCGCATCGGACCCTTCCTCGATGACCAGGAGGACGCCGAGCGCAGCCTGCGCTTCTGGCACTACAACACGAGCAAGCGAGGTGTGACGCTCGACCTTGAGAGCGAGGCGGGACGCGAGCGCTTCCGCAAGCTCGTCGCGAGCGCGGATGTCGTACTCGAAACGTTCAAGCCTGGGCACATGGCGTCGCTTGGTCTCGGCTACGACGAGCTCCGCGCGATCAACCCGAGGCTGATCATGTGCTCGCTCACGGACTTCGGTCAGACCGGGCCGTGGAGCAGCTTTGTCGCGTCCGACCTCGCGCACCTCGCCGCTGGCGGGCAGATGGCAAGCTGCGGGTACAGCGAGGCCGATGTGGCGGACGCGCCGCCGATCGCACCGGGCGGTGGCAACGCGTGGCACATGGGCTCGCACTACGCATACATCGCGATCCTCGCGGCTGTGAACATGCGCGACTACACGGGCAAGGGTCAGTACATCGACAGCTCGGTACACGGAGCGTGCGCGCTCACGACCGAGGGTCACGTCGTGAACTGGATCTACGGTAAGCAGGTGTTCCAGCGCCGCACGGGCGGCAACGGATCGCAGCAGCGCGTGCTCGATGGCTACGTGAACGCAGGCGGCATCGCACGCTTTACGCCAACGCAGCTCAAGGTATTCGTGGACTGGATGTCACAGTTCGGCAAGGAACAGGACCTCGCCGATCCGCAGTACCAGGATCAGGCGTACATCAACGAGCACCGCCAGCACATCGTCGATGTGATCCTCGAGTTCTACCGCAGCACACCGCGCACCGAGGTGACCGAGGGCGCGCAGGCGCGCTCGCTGCCCACCGGCTCAGTGCAGCCCGTCGAGGCGAACCTCGATGAGCCGCACTGGGGCGAGCGCGGCTTCTGGCTGCAAGTCGAGCACGAGGACGTCGGGCGCACGGTGACATATCCGGGCGGTGCCGCGATCTACAGCGCCTCGCCGCACCGCATCTACCGGCGCGCCCCGCACCTGGGCGAACACAACGCCGAGGTATTCGGCGAGGTCGATTCCGGCGCCAAATAAGAAGATCGCGTGCACTCTCGGCGGTGCGTGCGTCGTATCGTCTCGACGAAGACGCACGCACCGAGGAGTCGCCATGCCACTCGAACACATCTACCCCGAAGATCTGCGACGACCGCCGACCTACGTGCCGGTCGTGCGCGTCACCGGCGGCAGCACCGTGTATCTGTCCGGCCAGGTGCCGGTCGGTCTCGACGGCAACATCGTGGGTGAGGGTGACTTCGGAACGCAGGCACGGCAGGTGTTCGCGAACCTGCGCTCGGCGCTCGCCGCCGTGGGCGGCGACTTCTCGAATCTCGCGAGGATGACGACGTACATCGTGAACTACAGCCCTGAGCTCCGTGAGGCGCTGGGCGCGGCTCGCTCCGAGGCGATGGGCGACGCGCACTGCGCGAGCACGCTGCTCGGCGTGCAGTCGCTCGCGGTGCCCGGCTACCTGATCGAGGTCGAGGCGATCGCCGTCATCGACTGACGACTACCAGTACGCAAGGTCGATGTACGGGCGCTCAATGCCCTCGGTCGACGTGCCCTCATCGAACGAGCATTGCAGCGCTCGCGTCTCCGCCCACAGGTCGTACTGCTCGGCGAGCATCGAAACGATCCTGGGATCGCGAT
This sequence comes from Chloroflexota bacterium, assembly GCA_037133575.1. Taxonomy (GTDB): domain Bacteria; phylum Chloroflexota; class Dehalococcoidia; order UBA2979; family UBA2979; genus RH-chloro-G1. Next base: position 5,991 of record JBAXNX010000032.1, on the reverse strand, counting down.
CGAGCCACACCGCGAGACGGTTGCGCCCGGCATCGCCAGCGAGCCGCATCAGGTGGTGCAGCAGCGCAACGTACGCGTCCTCGCATCCTCGCGCGTACCCAGCGTCGAGCACCGCCGCGTGTTCCACGACCGTGCGGCGGCCGGTGCGACGGTGCGTCCACACCTCGCGTACGTTCTGGCCGGCGTCCCAGAAGCCAGCGCACGCGAGGACACGACCGTCGCGCTCGTACACGTAGAGGTCGCCCCAGCCATAGACACGAGGCCAGTGAATCTGCGCGGCTTCCGCTCCGCCTCGTTCGAGGCGTGCGGCCATCCGCTCGCCGCTTGTTGGCATGAACAGCGGCACGTCGCCGTAGCAGTCCTCGATGATGCGCGCGCATACCTCGAGGTCACGTGGCTCCGCCGGGCGGATCGCCGTATCGACTTCCTCGGGCAAGACTCAAATCACATTTGAGATTGACGTATTGCCCCTGTGAATCCACAGGTATTACGTGTGCGTAAGGATAAATGTAATGAGAAGAGAGGACACCTCATGCGTGCGTTAACAACAGACCGTCTCAGTCGCCGGACAGTGATCCAGGGGCTCGGCATCGGGGCGCTCGGACTTGCGGGCGCGGCCCTGCTCGGTTGCGGTGGGGCGAAGAGCAGCGATGCGAGCAGCGGCAGTGGTGCCGCATCCGGCTCGGCGGCCCCGGCCAGCAAGGGCGTGGGCCTGCCACTGACGGCTCCGGTCGTCCAGGGCAAGGAGAAGGCCTGCGGGACCTTCACCGAGCACGCAACCAGCACCTACACGCAGCACGACCCACACACGGCGCTCGCCGCGGACATCTGGCACGTGATCGGCGACAAGGGCCTGGAGCCTGACCCGCAGACCGCTGCCATTCGGCCGCACGTCCTGACGTCGTGGGAAGTCGCTGACCCAACCACCCTCGTCTTCAAGGTGAAGCCGGGGATCAAGATCCACAACATGGCGCCGTGGAACGGCCGTGACTTCACAGCCGAGGATGTCGCGTGGAACCTGGAGCGCATCGGTGGCCTCTACGCCGAGAAGCTCAAGACTCCATTGGCGTCGTTCCAGCGCGCCTCAATGGTGGCAAACATCACCAAGGCGCAGGCGATCGACCCCACCACGGTGAAGGTCACGCTGTCGAAGCCGAACTCCTCGTTCTTCAACGGCCTGATGGACACACGTGTGCCCTTCGCGCCCAAGGAGATGGACGACATCGGCTGGAATGACCCGCTGAAGATGGGCGGCATCGGCCCGTTCCAGATCTCCGAGTGGGTCAAAGACCAGAAGATGAATTACAAGAAGTTCAACAACTACTTCCGGCCGAACGAGCCGCATTTCGACGCCTTCAACTGGAACGTGATCCCGGACCGCGCGTCCGCTGTGGCCGCATTCATCAGCGGGCAGACCAACATGATCAGCGGGCTCAACCAGCTCGAGATCGACCAGATCAAGAAGTCGAAGCCGGACGCCAACCTCTACTCGTGGATCGACTCGAACTGGCACCATTTCCGCCCCAGCGTGGAGTACGCGCCGTTCAAGGACTTCCGCGTGCGCAAGGCCCTGCAGCTCGCCATCGACGATGCCCAGATCATGGACGGCTTCTTTGGTGCTGGCTGGGGCTACCAGGCGGCGCTGTCGCCTGGCTTCCCGGACGGCTGGAAGCCAGACAAGGTGAAGGGGCTGCCCGGTTACAACCCGGACACGAAGGCCGCCGACCGCGCCGAGGCGCAGAAGATGATGACCGCCGCTGGCTTCCCCAACGGCAAGGGCATCGACTTCCAGATCATCTACCAGAACATCTCTGGCAGCGCGTACCCGGAGAACTGCCAGCGCTTCCAGGCGCAGATGCAGCAGGTGTTCCCGGAGATGAAGGTTGGGCTGAAGCCGTACGCGGACAGCGTGTCCTTCTCCGTGCCGCAGGCCGCTGGCACGTTCCAGATGGTGTCGTACGTCATCACCGCTGCGCCTGACTCGGTCATCGAGATGCAGTCGCAGTACTACACCGGTGGCAGCCGCAACTACGGCCACTTCTCGGATAAGAACCTGGACGCCCTCGTCGACAAGGCGCAGGTCGAGCTCAAGCTCGACGCGCGCAACGCGTTGATGGACGAGTTCCAGAACCGCTTCATGACCGAGTGGATGCCGATGTACGTCCTTGGTGCGCAGCCCGCCCGGGTGATGCTCCAGGGCAACATCGCCGGCTTCGACACGGTCGCAGGCACCTGGTACGGCTACTCAGCCCAGACCAAGGCCTGCCGCTGGTTCTACGTCGACAAGTAGCCTCGAGCCTCACGCGAGCATCGAGGCAGCACACGATGCGGCCGGGACACCATCCCGGCCGCATCGCTACTCTCCACCGCACATGACGAACCCCGCCCCCGACATCGAGCGCCTCGAGCTCCTGCGCACTGTCGAGGCGCTGCAGCGGCTCGCGCCCGATCTTCGCGCGCTCCTCGATGAGCCGGAGCTGCTCGAGGGCCTCGCACTCCCTCGCTACGCCCGCACGGAACTCTGGTCTGACGAGGAGGAGCTGCCCACCACCTTCAGTGACGACGCGCTCGAGGCCTGACCGTGACAGTCCAGTCGCAGAGCGGACACGTGGGATTCATCCGCTGATCATCGCTGCGTCATCTGCTCCTCGTACGGTGCGCCCATCGTCCGCACACGTACGAGAGGAACCCTCATGACCACACTCGAAGAAGCACCGGCAGCCGCGAAGACGGGCGGACACTTCGAACTCACCAACGCCAGCATCGCCGACATCAATGCGGCGTTCGACGCAGGCGCGCTCACCTCCGAGCGGCTCGTCCAGATGTACCTCGACCGCATCGCGGCGTACGACCACGCGGGGCCCGAGATCAACGCAGTGCTCGCGCTCAACCAGCAGGCACTAGCGACCGCCCGCGCGCTCGACGAGGAGCGCCGCATGAGCGGACCGCGATCGCCGCTGCACGGCATCCCGGTGATCCTCAAGGACGTCTTCGACACCAACGACATGCCGAGCACCGGCGGCTACACGCCGCTCAAGGGCGTGGTCCCGACCTACGACGCCACGATCGTCGCGAAGCTCGGCGCGGCCGGCGCGATCATGCTCGCGAAGGTGAACCTCAGCGACTGGTTCGGGAACCCCGACATCATGGCGTCGAGCACACTCGGTGGCTCGACCAGGAACCCGCACGCGCTCGACCGCACGCCTGGCTGGTCGAGCGCCGGGACTGGCGCCGGACTCGCCGCGCACTTCGGCACCGTCGGCCTCGGCTCCGAGACCGGCTTCTCGATCCGCACCCCCACCAGTGACAGCAACCTCTTTGGCCTCTCGACCACGTCTGGGTTGATCAGCCGCGCCGGTCAGATGCGTAGCTACATCACCGGCGAGCGAGGTGGCCCGATGGCACACACCGTCGCCGACCTCGCGGCCACGCTCGATGTCATCGCGGGCTTCGACCCCGAGGACCTGTGGACCGCGAACAGCCTGGGCAAGATGCCGATGGAGCAGTACAGCTCGTTCGTGAACGCGGACGGTCTGCGCGGCGCTCGCGTCGGCGTGCTCAAGGAAGCATGGGACTTCACCGAGCTCGCCGATCCCGAGGTCATCGAGATGGCCAAGCAGGCGATCGCCGTCTTCGGCGCCAACGGCGCATCCGTCTTCGACTCGGTCTCGCTCGGCATCAACCTGCCCGGCTACATCGAGAACAACGGCTTCCCCGCTCGCTTCGAGCGCATCCCCGCCGTGCAGAGCTACCTCGACCGCCACGACAGTGACTACCCGTTGCAGACCGCGCGGGCACTGCTCCTCGACCACGCCGGCGTGCCGGAGCGGCCGGCAGATCGCGAGCACCTCGATGCACCCATCGACCTCGACCGTGACCCGCGCTACCGCGCCGCGCTCGAGGGCAAGGCGAAGCTGCGCGAGGCGATCATCGCGCTGATGGATCGCTTCCAGCTCGACGCGTTGATCTACCCGCACAAGCTCCACGGTCCACTCGTCATCGGACCGAAGGACGACGCGGAGCGTGGCTACAAGCCGAACCAGATGAGCCCGCTCACCGGTCTGCCCGCCTTCATCGTGCCGATGGGCTTCACGCCGAACGGCCAGCTTCCCGTCGGCCTCGAGATCCTCGGGCGACCGTGGTCGGAGCCGACACTGATCAAGCTCGCGAGTGGGTTCGAGGCGGCCACGAACAACCGCCGCGTGCCCGCCAGCACACCGCCGTTGCCGGGGGAGAGCTTCGACTACTAGACCGTCGCCCCCCGGCGGTATGGCTCCGTGTGCGACAGCCCCGGCCCCTCCCGGGGCTGTCGCACGTCTGGCGGAGGCGACACAGCACCACGAGTAGGCATGCGCTGATCTCCAAGGTGGATCAGTCACTCACTTGCGTATGCCGAATCAAGTGTTTCACGTGAAACACTTGCCTGAGCCCCCCTACCTCATGACGACGCGCTATCGTCCTCGCGCGAGGCAGGGGGACGCTATGGCTGGCGCGCTGGCGGGGATTCGGGTCATCGACTTCGGTCATTACATCGCCGGGCCGCTCACCGGGATGCTGCTCGCCGACCAGGGTGCGGACGTCATCCGCGTCGATTCGCCGCGTGGCCCGTCGTGGGACACACCGGCAAACGCGATCTGGAATCGCGGCAAGCGTTCGATCGCACTCGACCTTGCGGCGCCCGAGGACGCCTCGATCGCGCGCGACCTGATCGCGACCGCGGATGTGGTGATCGAGAACTTCCGCCTTGGTCGCATGCAGGCGTTCGGACTCGGCGCGGCCGAGATGCAGGCCGCGAACCCACGTCTCGTGTACTGCTCACTGCCTGGGTTCGCCTCGGACGATCCGCGCGCGGACATGCCGGCGTGGGAGGGCGTGATCAAAGCGGCGACCGGAACCTATCGCCGCAACCGCGAAGGGGAGCCGCCGGGTGCACCCGTGTACACACCGCTGCCGATCGCCTCGACGTTCGGCGCTGAGCAGGCCGCGATTGCGATCACGATGGCCCTGACCGCACGCGAGCGTGACGGCGTCGGACAGCGCATCGAGGTGCCACTGTTCGATGCGATGTTCGGCGCGATCGGCTACCAGGGTCTGCGCGAGCACACGCCACCGGAACGCACGCGTGGCGCCGGCGGTGCGGGTGGTGGCGCGTTCAAGTGCGGCGATGGTCGTTGGATCTACCTCGGCACTGGCAACGACAACACACCTGACGTGCTTGCAGCCTGCGGGGTGGCCTCGTGGGTCGAGCAAGGTCTGCTCCAGCCGGGTCATCGCGAGGAGCTGCAGGCGGCGTGGCGCGCGCTGTTCGCGACGAAGGACGCCGACGACTGGGAGCGCATCATCTCGGACGCCGGCGGTGAATGTGTCGTCTGCCGAGAGCCGAGCGAGTGGATACGCGATGCGGGCGCACTCGACGCGCAGATCGTGATCGAGCGCGACGACCCGCGCTATGGCACGACGCGACAGCCGGGGCCGTCCGCGTGGCTCTCGCGCACGCCCTCGGAAGTTCGAGGTCCGGCGCCAGCGATCGATGCCGACCGCGCATCCGTACTCGCCGAGTTGCAGACGGTACGCCCGGCGCAAGCGACCTCTAATGCCACGGTGGCACGACCGTCGGTGCTTGATGGGGTACGCGTGCTTGACCTGTGCATCGTGCTCGCCGGACCGACCTGCGGCCGCACCCTCGCCGAATACGGCGCCGACGTGATCAAGATCGAGGCGCCCGACCGTCCACCCGCGCCGACATTCCACCTCGACGTGAATCGAGGGAAGCGCAGCATCGTGATCGACCTCAAGCAGCCGGAGGGGCTCGATCTGTTCTGGCGCATGCTCGAAGACGCTGACGTCGTCGTGCAGAACTTCCGCAACGGCGTCGCGGAACGCCTCGGCATCAGCTACGAACAGGTACGCGCTCGCAAGCCGGAGATCGTCTACGCCTCGCTGAACATGTACGGGCAGGTCGGTGCGATCTCCGATCGCCCCGGTCATGAG
>JBAXNX010000031.1:0-10185 GCA_037133575.1 Chloroflexota bacterium | reverse complement strand
AACCACACGAGGCCGAATGCGACCATCGCGAGCAGCGAGATCAGCGGTAGGAAGAACAACGTCAGGGCCGCGACCAGCGCCAGTGGCCCGAGGATGCCCGCCCCTTCGCTGAGCGGGCGCCATCGTGCGGCGGACAGCAAATGCATCAGTGGCGGCGCGGGCTGCGAGTACGGAACAACAACACGGGCGGCACGTTCACCGGATGAAACTCCCGGTCGACCTGCTCGAACTCAGCCTTGAGGTATGGCGCCAGGTACCAGGGGTGGTACTGCAGCGCGACGAGCACACCGCCCGGCCGCAGTGCTTCGCCTGCGGCACGTAACACCGATCGTGTCAGCTCCGGCCCCATCAACGAGAACGGCAGCGACGAGATGACGGCGTCGAAGCCCTGCTCCGTCTCACGGTGCGCGACCTCGGCCACCGTCTCGGCGGACTGCTCCAGCAACTGGAAGCGCGAGTCATGCATGGTCTCGTTCAGCACCTGGACGAACGGCTCGTAGATCTCGAAGCCGAACAGTCGTGCGTTGTGCGGCAGCGCCTTCAGCAGCTCATGCGTGATCGCACCAGTGCCCGGCCCGAGCTCGGCTACCGCGCTCGCTGTGGGCAGGCCGCCCATGCGGGCCATGTGACGTGCGACACCCGAGCTAGTCGCACGGACCGCCCCTATTGTCTTGCGTGCTGCGAGGAATGCTTGAAGGAAACTCGACGATGCCCGCTCAGGGCTGTGTGGAGCCGGCACCTGTGACCTCCGCGACGACACTGCTGCCCTCGTGATTCACGAAGCGGCTCAGCAGGCCCAAGACAAGGTACAGGCCGATGCCAGCAGCAGCGATCAGGGCCACGGTGTCCACGTGTGGCCAGAGCATCACGGGAATGAACACCGGGACCAGTAGCGGGAGCATCCTAGCTCGTGCACGCGACATCGTCGGGAACGGGTGCGTGCTCACCATCAGCGCGCCGAGCAGCAGCCCGGCAATGCTGGCGAACACGTACTGTCCGGCCAGCGGCCCAGTGGTCACCGCTGCGAAGAGCACGCCGGCCGCCGTGATCGGCAGACCGCTGAACGAGCTCCTCGAAGCCGGCCGCGTGTTGTAGCGAGCGAGACGGAACATACCCGCCGCGAGGAACACGAGCGCCACCGTGAAGCGAATCACATCTGGCGAGCCTGAGTAGTACGAGATGAAGAGGAACGCCGGCGCGGCGCCGAACGTCACGACGTCAGACAGCGAGTCGAGCTGCTGCCCCATCGGCCCCGCCACAGCGAGCCGGCGAGCCAGGACACCATCGAAGCCGTCGAATACCGCCGCGAGCAGGATCAGTCGGAACGACCACTCCCAGTGCTCACCACGAGCGGCTTCGAACGACGCGAGTCCACATGCCAGCGCGAGCACGGTGATCGCGGCTGGAATGCACTGCCTACGCCTCATTGCACGGCCTTCCGGAGGCGTAACAACGCCATAACAGCACGCTAACATGCGCGCCGAGATTCCGTTAGTAGCAGCCCCTATCAATTCCTCGAATCTGTCAGCGCTCATAACGAGTCGCGTGGCTATCACGGGCGCGTCAGATTCGTCAGGACGCCCCTGCGCTCCCGCTGAAACCGTCCGAGGATCATCCCATCGGCACGTCAGTGCCCTCGGAGCTCGCGAGGAAGGTCGGGCCCACGGTGAATAACGAGCTCCTCAGCGGGATCCTCGCCTCCCCACGCCTCCCCACGCCTCCATCCGTGGCACTGCAGGTCATCGACCTCGTCCAGGACCCGGCTGTGAGCACGGTTGCACTCGCGTCGACCATCGGCGCTGACCCTGCGCTCTCTGCGCGGGTCCTCCGCACGGCGAACTCGAGCTTTTACGCGCAGGCCCGCACCATCAAGACCGTCAACGAGGCGATCGTGCTGCTCGGCCTCAACAGCGTGCGCACGCTCGCGCTCGGCTTCTCGCTCGTCGACACCTTCCGCAAGAACCAGGTCGGCGCGTTTGACTTCGACGCGTTCTGGCGTCGCAGCGTGACGACCGCCGCCGCCGCCCGAGCCGTCGCCGCGCTGACTGCCCCGACGCGCAAGGAAGAGGCGTTCCTCGCTGGCCTCATGACCAAGATCGGCGTGCTCGCGCTCTACTCTGCGATCGGCGAGCCCTACGCCGTGCTCTTCCGCCAGGCCAATGGCGACTACCGCAAGCTCGTACAGCTCGAGCAGGAACGCTTGGACCTCGACCACACCGTCGTCGGCTCCGCGCTGAGCGACGAGTGGCGCCTGCCCCCCCAGCTCACCGAGTCGATTCGCTATCACCTCGACCCCGACCAAGCCACGCCCGAGTCGCTCTGGCTCGTGCGTGCCGCGGCGCTTGGCGACGACATCGCCACCGCCTTCACGTCGGCGAATGTCCCCGTGGCCGTCGAGGCGATGCGCACCCACGCCCAGCTCTGGTTCCAGTTCACTGAGGCTGCCTCGGACCGCGCCTTCCAGGACGTGCACAGCGCCGCTGGCGCCATGCAGCGGCTCTTCGACCTGCCCTTCAGCACGATGCCATCGCCCGAGGAGCTGCTCGGCCGTGCCAACGAGGCGCTCATGCAGATCTCGCTGCAGAGTGCGCTCGAGGCGACCCGACTCGCCGAGGAGAACCGCCACCTCGCCGAGGCCGCATCAACCGATGCCGTCACCGGTGTCTCGAATCGTCGTCACTTCGACGAGTTCCTGCTGGAGCAATACCGCATCTCGGTCCGCTACAAGCAGCCGTTCAGCGTCGCCGTTATCGACCTCGATAACTTCAAGCTCGTGAACGACTCGTTCGGCCACGGCGCTGGTGACATCGTGCTCGCCATTGTCGCCGAAGCGCTGCGCGCACAGGCTCGCAGTGCCGACCTCGTCGCGCGCATCGGTGGCGACGAGTTCGCCGTCGTCATGCCCGGCACTGACCTGCGAGGTGCACGCGAAGCCGCCGAGCGCCTGCGTGTGGCCGTCGAGCGAGCGTGCTCGAACATGGCGGCCTCGCCTGGGCTCCCGGTCACTGCCAGCCTCGGTGTCGCCGAGCTCGACATCACCCGCCACGCGAGCGCGCTCGCACTGCTGGCGGACGCTGACCGCGGTGTCTACACCGCGAAGGCGTCAGGCCGAAACCGCGTCGGCGAGCCCTTCCCAGCAGCCGCGTAGCGCACCTTCCGCCGTCCGGCGACCCTCCAGTTCACGCGGTATGCTGGACGCCTACCGCAGGAGGACTGGCATGGTGCTCGACACGCAGAACATCGAGGCGCTCGCCGCCGAGCTCGAGAAGATGCACCCCGCCGACATCATCGAGCGCGCCCTGAAGGACTTCGGCGGCGAGCTCGCGATCTCGTTCAGCGGGGCCGAGGACGTGGTCCTCGTCGACATGGCATCGCGCACCAAGCTGCCGTTCCGTGTCTTCACGCTCGACACCGGCCGCCTGCACGGCGAGACCTACAAATTCCTCGAGACGGTGCGCGAGCGCTACGACATCAACATCGAGACGATGTTCCCGCAGCCGGAGGCCGTGCAGAGCCTCGTCCGCGAGAAGGGCCTCTTCTCCTTCTACCAGGACGGCCACACCGAGTGCTGTGGCATCCGCAAAGTTGAGCCGCTGAAGCGCGCGCTTGCGACGGTGCCCGCGTACATCACTGGCCAGCGTAAGGATCAGAGCCCCGGCACGCGTGCGGAGATCCCGGTCGTGCAGATCGACACGGCCTTCTCGACACCCGATCACACGCTGGTGAAGTTCAACCCGCTCGCCAACTGGAGTGCCGGCAAAGTCTGGCAGTGGATCCGCGAGCACGACGTGCCCTACAACCCGCTCCACGACGTCGGTTTCCGCTCGATCGGTTGCGAGCCATGCACCCGAGCCACCAATCCTGGCGAGCACGAGCGTGAGGGGCGCTGGTGGTGGGAAGAGGCCACCAAGCGCGAGTGCGGCCTGCACATCATCAACCTCGGCAACTCATAGCTACTGCCACGCACACAACAAGCAGGGCGCCTCATGGGCGCCCTGCTTGTTTGCTTCGAGTCATGCGAGCTCACGCCTCGAGAATCGTCGGCCCAACCACGAGGTACTGACACCGCACCAGCGCGACGATCGTGCCCGTCTGCTGCGTGGTAATCGTCACGTCGTACGTCCCCGAACGCTTCGTCTTCGTGACCTCGACGCCCTCAGCCACCAGCACGTCGCCGAGCTGACCGGGGTTCACGTACGTGACGTGCGCTGACTGCGTCACGGCCTGCTCGTTGTGCGACATGCACGTCCAGCCGCCGATCTGATCGCCGAGCAAAAAGATGTAGCCGCCGTGGCACGTGCCCTTCGAGTTCACCATGTCCGCGCGCACCGGCATCACGCCTCGCACGCGCCCGAGCTCTCCATGCTCCACCTCGATGCCTAGCTGCTGCGCCACGGGATTGCGCTCGCGCACTGCCGCCAGCACCCGCATCACGTCCACGGTCTCAGTCGCTTCCGAGGTCATCGCCTCTCCTCCATTGGTGCGGGCCTTCACTCGTGGCGCGCATCATAGCGGCCGCTTCGACAGCGTCGTTTCGCGTCGGTACGAAACAACGGCACGCCGACCTCGATACCATCGAGGTATGACTGACACCGACGAGACGACAGGCATCGCGGAATTCGGAGCGCTGATCGCGCACCCGGCGCGCGCAGCCATACTTACGGCGCTGCTCGGCGGCACCCAGCGGCCCGCCGGCGACCTCGCACGCGCGGCGTGGGTATCACCGCAGTCCGCCAGCGCGCACCTCGCGCGTCTCGTTGAGGGCGGCTTGCTCGCGGTCGAGGCCCGCGGGCGCCATCGCTACTATCGCATCGCCAACGCGGAGGTCGCCACCGCGATCGAGGCCGTCAGCGCGACCCTCCCACAACCCTTGCGCGCGCCACACGAGCTGTCGGGCACGCCCCAGCAACTGCGCTACGCCCGCACCTGCTACGACCACCTCGCAGGCCAGCTGGGAATCGCAGTCGCCGACGCACTCGTGGCGTCCGAGGTGCTGCGACTCGCTGACCGCACATTCACGCTCACCGAACGCGGCGAGACACGACTCGCGAACGCTGGCATCGATGTCCGCACCGCGCGCGCCTCGAAGCGCCGGTTCGCGCCTGCGTGCCTCGATTGGACCGAGCGCCGCTATCACCTCGCAGGCGCGCTCGGCGCTGCGCTGTGTAGTCACGCTCTCGCGGAGCGCTGGGTGGTCCGCGTGCCCGGTGACCGAGGCCTGCGCGTCACCACGGAGGGTGAACGCGCACTCCGGACGCAGCTCGGCATACGCCTCGACTGAGTCAGACGGCGATTACTGAAGGTTCGAGGACGATGCGAGCCCGGTCGGCGCAGGCTGCACATAGCTCATCGGCAACCGCACCGTGAATGTGGAACCGCGGCCCGCCTCGCTCGACACGGTCACGGTGCCTCCGTGGCCTTCAACGATGTAGCGCACCCCGCTCAGCCCCAGCCCGCTCCCCGGCAACGTCTGCACGTTCGAGGCGCGGAAGAAGCGGTCGAACACCCGCGGCAGGTCCTCCGAGGGAATACCGACGCCCTCATCGCGCACCACGATCTCCACCGAGCCCCCGACCATCTGCATCTCGACGTCGATACGCCCGCCGTCCGGGCTGTACTTCACTGCATTCGCGAGCAGGTTCGAGAACGCCCGCTCCAGCCGACGCCCGTCCCACAATCCGACCATCGAGGTCGGCGTGCACTCGAACCCGACCGTGTGTCGCTCGGTCAGGCGCTGGTACTCATCGACCAGCCCACGCACCAACGTGGCGACGTCCATCTGGTGTCGGTCGATCGCGAGCGGCTCCCCCAGGTGCATCCGCGCCATGTCGAGGGACGCATCGATCTGCGAGGTCGCCTTCGTCACCGCATTGCGGATGCTTTCCATGTCATCCGCGAGCCGCTCCGTCTCGATCGTCCGGCCGCGGTCGATGCTGCGCTGCAGCACCTGCGCCGTCGCATCGATCGCCGCGAGTGGGTTCTTCACATCGTGCGAGGCGAGTGCCATGAACTCGTCGTGCGCGTGCATCGCGCGCTCGATCGCCGCAGCGTTCTCCTCCGACTCGCGGTACAGCCGCGCGTTGTCGAGGCTCGTCGCCGCCCGGTCTGCGAGGTCCTCGAGCAGCGCGACGTCCGACGCCTCGTACGCCGCGCCAGTCACGTCCCGCCACACCGAGATCACACCGAGCGTGCGGCCGCGCGCTCGCAACGGCGTCGCCGCCAGCGAGTGCACGCCCATCGACTCGTACAGCTCACGCTGTCTTGGCCCGGCGACGCCACTCGTATCCGTCTCGACCTCGGCCACAACCACCGTCGAGGCGAGCTGTGCCGCTCGCCCTGCAACACCGTTCCCAACCCGCACGAGCCGATTCGTGAGCACCGAGCGCGTGCGCTCCTCGGATTCCGGCACGACGTGCCGCACCGCGACCGGATCCAGCACATCACCGTTCAGCAGGTACACCGCGCAGCCGTCGTGCAGCGCATCGCAGACGGTCGCGGCAACTGTGTTGAGCGCCGATCCGAGGTTCAGACCCGCCTCTGCGAATGCCGCCGAGGCATCCGACAGCACCCGCCGGCGCTGTGACTCCAGCCACAGCGCGTCCTCGCGGTCCGCAATCGCCACACTCATCGACTGGATCGCCGCCGCGAGCATCGAGACTTCTTGCTGCCCCTCCGGCACCTCCACCAGTGGGCGCTCGCCGCGCGCCACGCCCTGCACCGCCAGTGATAGCCGACGCAGTGGCGAGGTGATCCGTGTCACCGACAGCGCGAGCAACACACCGACGATCGCAACTGCCGCCGTCAGCTCCGCCGCCTGGATCATCGTCTGCCGCTGGATCGCGTCATCGACGGCCGACACCGGACGCGCATAGAGCAGCGTCCAGCCGGTCTCCGGGATCGGCACCGCCGCGCCATACGTCGGCAGCCCGTCGATCACCCCCGGCACGCCGTCGAGGCGTGCACGACCGCTCGCTCGCGCCGCCGCAGCGAGATCAGCGATCTGCACCGTGCGCTGCTTGAATGGGATCACCGGATGCTTGGTGCTGTGCAGCACCAGACCATTCCCATCGACGATCGTCACATCAGCATCCGCCGGCACCCATGCCGCGAGTCGCTCCGCGAGCTTCGGCGGGTAGAAGGCGGCGATCAGGTAGCCGCGCACACCCTGCTCGCCGCGCAGCTCGCGACCGAACGTCACGGTCACGTCACCAGTCTCGATGCCGGCCACGCCCGGCCCCCACACCGTCTCGGCCCCGGTCAGCAACGACTTCATGTATGGGCGTCCCGACAGGTCGATGCCGATGCCCTCGCCGCTCTGTGTCGCGACCACACGCCCGCGCATGTCCGTCACGAACAGGCCGCGCAGCATGCCGTACTCCTCCGCGATCGCGCGGAGATACGGCCCAGTGTTTTGTTGATCGATCGTGCCCGGTGTGCGAGCGATCGCGAGGCTCATCGCACGCGTCGTGGCATCCAGGTCAGCTGCGAAGCCAGAGACCGTCCCGCCCACCGCCCTCGCGCTGTTCCCTGCCTGGTCGAGCCACACCCCACGGTGCTGCACCTCGGCCTGCCGCGCCGTCAGCAGCAGCACGAGCAACAGCGCGACGAGGTAGCCCGCGACCGCGACAAGCACGCGTGTCGTCAGCGACCACTCTCGTGGCACACGCCACCACGACACGCCGGCGCGCGGCGCGATCGTGGGCGATGACAACTCGACGTCCCCTGACATGGCGCGGATCATAGCCAGCGTGCAGATGGTTCGTTGCGGACTTTGATACGGTTCTGAAATGACCGACGCTGACGCCCGAACCTGGCGCGACTTCATCGCGCTCGACGACACCGCGCTGTTCGAGCAGTGCGAGTTCGATCGGTTCCGCGCGGCCGGCCCCGGCGGTCAGAAGCGCAATAAGACTGAGTCCGCCGTGCGTCTCCGCCATCGCCCCACCGGCCTGGTCGGCGAAGCCAACGAATCACGCTCGCAGCACGAGAACCGAGCACGCGCGCTGCGCCGCCTGCGTCTCACGATCGCGCTCCGCTTGCACGCCCCCATCGACCTCGCGACCTACGTCACCTCGCCGACACTCATTCGAGCGCTGGCGACCCCGCCCGGTCGCCGCGCGCCCGAGCTGCTCCCTGCGCTCGCCGAGCTCTTCGATGTCCTCGCGGTCTGCGAGTGGCGCGTCGCCGATGCCGCCCGCGTCCTCGGCGCCTCGAGCGCGGCGATCACGAGGCTGCTCACGGTCGATGACGACATCTGGCGCGCCGCCGCCGAGCAGCGCCAGGCGCTCGGTCTTCCCCCGCTTCACGCATAACAGTCTTGTCGGTTGACCGAATCCAAACGGCGGAATAACAGGAGCGTTACACAACGGGGCGAGTTCAGCGCCACGATGTCTGTCGGAGGACGAAATGGCGCGAGACTCCCGCTCCCGGAAGGTTGGTCCCGGCCTCGTCGCGCTTGGCTCGGCAGCCATCGTTGCCGTCTATGCGACCGGCTACATCCGCTCCGAGCCAACCGAGGCCGCCGTCATCGCCGCGGCCACCGAGGCGGCTCGCCAGAGTCTGGCCCAGTCCCCGCTCGTCATCCCGAGCCAGACGGCAGCTCCCACGCAGACCTCGAACCCGACCGCTACGACGACACAGACCGGCACGGCGACCGCACGGCCCGCCGTCCCCACGGCCACCTCGAGCACGTCCACAGGCGTCCAAGCGGCGACGCCGACCAAGGCGCCAATCTCGGCCCCCACGCCGGCTCCAACGCCCGTGAAGACCGCGACGCCCGTCCCCACACAGGTCGTCTCGAACGGCACGTATCGAGACGGCACCTACAGCGGCAGCGGCACGAGCCGGCACGGCGGCATCGACGTCACCGTCGTCGTGAACGGCGGACGCATCGTCTCCGCCGAGATCAGTCGCTGCAGCACGCGCTACCCGTGCTCCTACATCGAGGAGCTCCCCGGCGACGTCGTCACCAACCAGAAGGTCACCGCGCGCTACATCTCCGGCGCGACCGACTCGTCACGCGCATACGCGCAGGCCGTCTCAGCCGCGCTCGCCAAGGCCGGCTAGATGATCCGCGTCACCGCCACGACCCCGGAGATCGAGGCACAGTTCCGCGCCGTCAGGCGGTATGTGCGCTCGCCCAAGGGCCGGCTCTTCCTGATCCTCGGCGCGATCCTCGGGCTCGGCATGGTCGTGACCGGGCGGCAGGCGGTCGGCGTCACCGCGATCGCCGTCGGTACCTCGGTGCTACTGGACATGGGCATGTGGGCGATCCGTCGCCGCGAGTTCGTCGCGCCGAGCGGTGCGATCCTCACCGGCTTGCTGATCGGCGCCGTGCTCAGCCCGATCGAGCACTGGTACGTCGTGATGAACGCTGCGGCGTTCGCGATCCTCAGCAAGCACCTCATCCGCACGCGCTGGTCGAACGTGCTCAACCCCGCAGCCTGCGGCCTTGTGCTCAGCGGGCTCGTGCTCGGCAACGCCGAGAGCTGGTGGGGCGCCCTTCCCGATGCGGGCCTGTTCGGCGCACTCGAGGTGCTCTTGCTCGGCCTGCTGATCGTCCAGCAGATCAACAAGTTCCCGCTCGTGCTGAGCTTCCTCGGCACGTACTTCGCCCTCTTCACTCTCGCCACCGTGTTCAGCGACCCCGCCGTCGCGACCGAGGTGTTCCGCGCGCCCGACGTGCACGCCGCGATCTTCTTCGCGCTGTTCATGCTCGACGACCCACCCACGACGCCCGTGCGCTACGCCGACCAGCTCTTCTTCGGTGCGCTCGTTGCCGCCGTCTCCTACGCCGTGCTGCTGCGCTTCGGCACGGTCTACTACCTCTCCGCCGGCCTGCTCGTTGGCAACGTCTGGGAGAGTTGGCGGCGCTACTTCCAGCGCCCTGCGTCGAGGTCGACCGGGACGGCCCTCGCTGACGCCGCGTAGTCCAGATCGCCGTAACGCTGCGGACTCGTATGCTCCGCCCCGCAACTGAGCGCGGACAGCGGAGACAGCCATGGACCTCGGACTCAACGGCGCAGTCGTGATCGTCACGGGCGGCGGCGAAGGCATCGGCCGCGCCACCGCCACGTCCCTCGCGCACGAGGGCGCACGCGTCGCCATCTGCGGACGCCGCGAGCCCGTCCTCCGCGCCGCCGCCGAAGCCATCGCACAGGAGACTGGCGCCGAAGTCCTGCCGTT